>CBDUXI010000028.1:0-29026 GCA_965371175.1 uncultured bacterium | reverse complement strand
CGCCGCTATACCACTTACGACCGGGTAGTGGGCCGCCCCCCGCTGGTCATCAAAAAAGATGGCCGCCGGGAGCCGTTCGACCGTCAGAAAGTGCGGGCTGGCATGGTGCGGGCCTGTGAAAAGCGCCCGGTTTCCACCGCCCAGCTGGAGGCGGTGGTGGATCGGGTGGCGCAGGCGCTGGAAGATCAGCCGGAGGGGGAGGTATCCTCCGGGTTGATCGGTGAGCAGGTCATGGCCGCACTGCATGAGCTGGACGAGGTGGCCTATGTGCGCTTTGCCTCCGTCTACCGGGAGTTCAAGGACGTGAACGCCTTTATGGACGAAATCAAATCGCTCATCCGGGGCACCGAATGATCCAGCGGCTGCGCTCGTTTTTCGGGGGGATTCACCCCAACTACCGCAAGGAGCTGTCCAACCACCAGCCGATCGAGGCGTTGCCACTGCCTGAGCGGGTGGTCCTGCCGTTGATTCAGCACATCGGCATCCCTGCAGAACCGGTGGTGGCGGTGGGTGATACGGTGCGCACGGGCCAGGTGATTGGCCGGGCCGAGGGACTGGTGACCGCGCCGATTCACGCCTCCATTTCCGGCACGGTGACCGGCATCCTGATGCATGCCCATTCCAGCGGCCGGGAAGTGCGCTCGGTGGTGATCGAGTCGGACGGAGAAGATCGGTGGGTGGATACGCTGACCCTGCGAGCCGACCCATTTTCTCTGGATGCGGACGAACTGCGCGAGGCGGTGGCTGCCGCCGGTGTCGTGGGGCTTGGGGGGGCGGCCTTTCCCACCCGGGTAAAACTGTCTCCGCCGTACGATCAGCATCCGGATACGCTGGTCATTAACGGTGCCGAGTGTGAGCCGTACCTGACCGCCGACCACCGGCTGATGGTGGAAGAGGCGGGCGATATTGTGGCCGGGGTACGGTTGATTGCCCGTATTCTTGGGGTTAAGAAGGTGGTGATCGGCATTGAAGACAACAAGCCGGATGCGGCCTCCGCCATGGAGGCGGCGCTGTCCGGCGTGGGCGATTTTTCGGCCACCATTGGCGTGTTGCCCACGAAATATCCACAAGGTGGGGAAAAGCAGTTGATTGCTGCCGTCACCGGGCGTGAGGTGCCGTCCGGGGGACTGCCGCTGGATGTGGGGCTGGTGGTGCATAACGTGGGCACCGCCCACGCGGTATACCAGGCTGTGCGCTACGGCAAACCGCTGGTGGAGCGGGTGGTGACGGTCACCGGTGAAGGGCTTGCCCGTCCCGGCAACGCACGGGTGCGGCTGGGGACTCCCGCGCGGGTGGTGGTGGAACATTTCGGCGGCCTTTCCGGCAAGGTGGGGCGGGTGGTGTTTGGCGGCCCGATGATGGGGCTGGCCCAGTTCGATCTGGAAGTGCCGGTGATCAAGGGCACTTCCGGCATTCTGGCCATTCCACGGGATATGGTGGATACCGGCGATATTCGCCCGTGCATCCGCTGCTCCGCCTGTATTGAGGTGTGCCCGGTGGGCCTGCTTCCCAACATGATTTCGGTCTGTGCCGAACAGCGCATGTTTGCCGAGAGCGAGCGGTTTCACCCGTTCGATTGCATTGAATGCGGCTGTTGCTCCTATGTGTGCCCGTCGTACCGTCCGCTGGTGCAGATGATTCGTTTTGCCAAGGACGAGGTCCGTTCCCTGAAGCAGCAGGCGCACCACTAGGGGTTTGGCGATGACTGGACGCGTCAGATCCAAAGGAGCGGGTACGCCGGGCGACAGCAAAGCGCCGGGCGACAAGCCGCCGGTAAAAGGCAAAAAGAGCGCGGAGCCGGCCCCGCCCCACTTCACCCTTTCCTACTCCCCCCATATCCGGCGGCGCATCTCCATTGCTTCCATCATGCGCGATGTGCTGATCGGGCTGGCCCCCGCCACGTTGGTGGGTATCTGGTATTTCGGCCTGCCCGCAGTCTTTGTCATTTTTCTGTGCGTGGGGGGCTGCATGGCCCTGGAAGCGGGGATTCAGAAGAGTCAAAATTCCCCGATTACCATCTCGGATGGCAGCGCGGCGGTCACCGGCCTGTTGCTGGCCATGTCCATGCCGCCCCGGGCCGAATGGTGGCTGTGCATGGTGGGGGTGCTGGTGGCCATTGGCCTGGGCAAGCATGTGTTTGGCGGGCTGGGGTACAACCCGTTCAACCCGGCGATCCTGGCGCGGGTGGTTCTGTTGATCTCGTTCCCGGCGCAGATGACCGCGTTTTATACCCCCTCAAAATTTGGTCTGGATGCGGTCAGTGCCGCCACCCCGCTGGGGATGTTGCAGGAGGCTCGTATCCGCTCTCTGGGGTTGGGGGAGGCGGAAAATGTGGATTTGTGGGCGGCGTTTATCGGCGTGATACCGGGTTCACTGGGCGAAACCTCGGCTCTGGCGCTGCTTTTGGGCGGCCTGTTTTTGCTGGTGCGCGGGCATATCAACTGGGATATTCCGGCATCCATGCTGGGGGTGATCGCGCTGGTCTCCGGCATTAGTTGGTGGCTGGACCCGGCCCACTACATGCCGCCCCAGTTTCACATGGTGACCGGCGGGGCCATGCTGGTGGCGTTCTTTATGGCCACCGATATGGTCACCAGCCCGCTCACCCGCAACGGCCGGCTGATTTTCGGGGCCGGGTGCGGGCTGATTACCATTGTCATTCGCCAGTGGGGCGGGTATGCAGAGGCGGTCTCGTTTGCCGTGCTGTTGATGAACGCCGCAGTGCCGATCATTGACCGGTACACCACGCCGCGCCTGTACGGCACCGGCCGCCCCCCCAAACAGGGACCGGCCCGATGAGCCGCATGGTGCTCTCTCTTATGCTGGTGTGCGTGGCGGGCGGTGTGCTGCTGGCCGTCACCAACCGGTTGACCGAAGGCCCCATTGCCGAACAGCGGCGTCAGGAGATGGTGCGCTCATTAAATGCGGTACTGCCACCCCATACCAACGCAGCCGACGAGGACACCAAAGAGGTGGTCACGGACGACGGCACGCCCGTCACCTTGTATATGGCCTACCAGCGCGACTACTGGGCGGGCACCGCCTTGATGGTGACCGCCCCGGACGGCTATTCCGGCAATATCGACGTGATGGTGGGGGTGGACCGGCAGGGGACCCTCACCGGGGTGTTTATCCTTTCCCACGCCGAAACACCGGGCCTGGGCGATCGCATGATCACCGATCCGGACTGGCTGCCCGCCCTGCGGGGAAGGTCGCTTACAAATACCCGCTGGGCAGTCAAAAAAGACGGCGGCGACATCGATCAGTTCACCGGTGCCACCATTACCCCACGGGCGGTGGTGGGGGCGGTACACCGCGCCCTTGAAGTCTGCAAGCTGTTCTGCCGATAAATAAAGGGGGTGCTCCCGTGTGGGCGCACCGGTTTGCCTGAACAACCGGCCTGAGACATCAGCCGGAAAAATCGGCAAGAAACTTAGGTAGATTGTTGCGCTGGCAGGGGGTACCGGCTACATTTAAACAGGGTTTGTGTCAATTTATTGACACGCGTGGGTCCCGCAGGTTACTTGCTTCACCGCCATGAACGAATCCAGCACTACTATATCGACACCCGCACGCATGGACGGGGAAGTGGCGGTTCCCGCCCCACGGGTACCCGCTGTCCCCGGCGTGAAGCTTGCCGACCTGTACGACGATTTTGCCCGGGGCATTATCCGGGAAAACGGGGTGTTCAAGCAGATGCTGGGCCTGTGCCCGGCGCTGGCGGTCACCACCACGGCCATTAACGGCATGGCCATGGGGCTTGCCACCCTGGCGGTGATTACCGCATCCAACGCCACGGTGTCGCTGATTCGGGGCTGGATTCCGACCAACGTACGCATCCCCAGCTTTATTGTGATTATCGCCACCTTCGTGACGGTGGTGGACTTGTCCATGAACGCGTTTGCCTATCAGGTCCATAAGACGCTGGGGCTGTTTATCCCGCTGATCGTGGTGAACTGCATTGTGCTGGGCCGGGCCGATGCGTTTGCCAGCAAGCGCCCGTTTTTGCGCTCCGTTTTTGATGGTCTGGGGGTGGGGGTGGGGTTCACCCTGGCGCTGATTGCCCTGGGAGGGGTGCGTGAGGTGCTGGGATTTGGCAGCCTGTTCGGCCTGCAGATATTAAGTGACGCCTACCCGCCGTTTTTGCTGTTCATCCTGCCGCCGGGTGCGTTCATTGCGATGGGCTTGATGCTTGCGGCCATGAATCGGAAGGCGATGGCGTAATGGCGATTGGCATGTCCATGCAGGTAGCGGTCAGGGCCATGGGTTGGATGCCCCCGGCCATGAACCAAAGAAAGGCAGCGTAATGGCGGGTGAACTGGCACTGATTGCCGTCAGCGCAATGCTGGTTAACAACTTCGTGTTGGCCCGTTTCCTGGGCATCTGTCCGTTTCTGGGGGTGTCGCGCCGCATGGAGAGTGCCGTGGGCATGTCCATGGCGGTGCTGTTCGTCATGACCGTTGCCTCCCTGTTCACCTGGCTGATTGAATCACTGGTGCTGTTGCCGTTCGGGCTGGAATACTTGCGGACGATCACCTTTATTTTAGTCATTGCCTCGCTGGTGCAACTGGTGGAGATGGTGGTGCACAAAACCAGCCCGGTGCTGTATCAGGCGTTGGGCATCTTTTTGCCGCTGATTACCACCAACTGCGCCATTTTAGGCGTGGCCCTGCTGGTGCAGCAAAAGAGTTACGGATTTCTGCAAACCCTCACCTTTGCGGTGGCGGCCTCCGCCGGGTTTGGTCTGGCGCTGGTACTGCTTTCCGGCCTGCGGGAATCCATGGAGTTGGCTTCCATTCCCAGGGCGTTCAGGGGTAACGCCATCGTGCTGGTGACGGCGGGCATCCTGTCGCTTGCGTTCATGGGATTTTCCGGGCTGGTGCGGGGCTAGGTCATGCTTTCAGCCATTCTTACACTGGGCGGCATGGGGGCGATCGCGGGCCTGGGGCTGGGCTTTGCCGCCAGGAAATTTTCCGTCGAGGTGGACGAGCGTCTGGAAGAGGTCATCGAGGCCTTGCCGGGGATCAACTGCGGGGCCTGCGGCTTTGCCGGGTGCAGGCCGTGCGCCGAGGCCATCAACCTGGGGGATGCGGAGGTAAACGCTTGCCCTGTTGGGGGTGACGAAACTGTCATTTCCCTGGCGACGATCATTGGCGTGGAGCCGGTGGAGAGCGTCAAGCAGTTTGCCCGGGTGTTCTGTACCGGCGGGGTGACCGAGGCGCGCCGCTCGTTCGAATATCAGGGCCTGGACGACTGCAACGCGGCCGTGCTGGTGGCAGGCGGCGGCAAGGCGTGCGTGTTTGGCTGTCTGGGCTTGGGGTCGTGCGTGGCGGCCTGCCCGTACGACGCCATGTACATGAACGAAAACGGCATTCCCATCATCCTGGACGACCGCTGCACCGGCTGTACCCTGTGTGCCCCGGCCTGCCCGAAAGATTTGATCGAAATGGTTCCCGCCGTGGCCGACGTGCAGATTTTGTGTAACTCCACCCACAAGGGGTCGGAGGTGAAGAAGGTGTGCACCGTGGGCTGTATCGCCTGCGACATCTGCGTAAAGGTGTGCCCGTACGAAGCCATCTCCATGACCGCATTTTTGGCGGAGATCGATTACGACAAGTGCACCAACTGCGGCCTGTGCGTGGCCAAATGCCCGGACGATACCATTCTGGATTTTTCCGGCATTCGTCCGGTCAGCATGATTCTGGAAGAGCCGTGTACCGGTTGCACCTGGTGTCGGGACGTGTGCCCCACCAACGCCATTACCGGCGAACTGGACATGCTGCACACGGTGGATCCGGAAAAGTGCATCGGCTGTTACATGTGCAAGGAAATCTGCCCGGAGGCGGCAGTGGAAATGCGTGGTCCGGACGTATACGGCAAGGCCGGGGTGCAGGTGAGCGCGGAAGCGGTGGAAAACCGGCTGACGCTCATTCACATCAGCTAGCGCGCACATCAGCGCATATCAATTAAACGCGGAACAGGTTGTCGGTCACGCGCCTTGCGGCATCGGCCACCCGGGCGGCAAAGGCGGGGCTCTTTTCCGCCTCGCGGGTTAATGCCTCCCAGGCCCGTTCCCACAGCTCCTGCTGTTTGCAGATCAGCAGCAGGTCGCAACCGGCCAGGACGGAGCGCACCGCCCGCTCTTCCACCGGCATCTGGTCGGCGATAGCGGCCATTTCCAGGTCGTCTGATACCACCACCCCGCCAAAGCCCAGTTCGTCCTTTAGAAGGCCGCTCACGATCTTGTGGGACAGGGTGGCAATGACCTTGTCCCACGCCGGATAGATCACATGGGCGGTCATGATGGCGGGCAGTTCCCCCGCCAGGGCGGCAAACGGGGTCGTCTCTATTTTTTTCAGCCGTTCAAGTGGGTGGTCCACCACCGGCAGGGCCAGATGCGAGTCCAGCAACGTATCGCCGTGGCCGGGGAAATGCTTTCCGCACGGGATGACCCCGGCGCTTTTGAGCCCCCGGATCACCTCCCGGCCAAATTTGATCACCTGTTCCGGTGTGGTGCCCCAGCTTCGATCGCCGATGATCGGGTTGTCCGGGTTGGTATCCACGTCGAGCACCGGGGCGAAATCCACGTCGATGCCCAGGTCCAGCAAAAAGCGTCCGGTTTGCTCTCCCCATTTGTATGCGGCTTCCGGCCCCCCCTGGGCGATGGTGCGTGCAGGCGGGCCTGCGGGCAGGCCCGCGGCTTCAAGGCGCGCCACCCGTCCGCCTTCCTGATCGATGCCGACCGGTACCGGGCCGCCCGCTGCGGCACGAAATGACGCAGTGACTTCCCGCACCTGAGCGGCGGACTCCACGTTGCGGGTAAACAGGATCACCCCGCCCACCCGGCCCCCCTCCAGCGCGGCGCATACCGGCTTCGGGTCGCCTTCGTAGCCCACCATAAGCAGGCGCCCGGCCTGCCGCCGGAGGTTTTCCGTCACTGGAACTCCCCGTTTATATCCATACCCGCACTGTTGCTGCCGTCCCCCAGATACGGGCGGCCCTTGCCGGGGGCGGCGGCGGTTTTGACCGCCACAATGACGTAGGTCAGCGCCCGGCGCACGCTTTCCCGCAAGGGGGTGCCCAGAGCCAGATTGGCGGTAATGGCCGCCGACAGGGCGCAACCGGTGCCGTGGGGCACTGGTCCCGGATGGCGCGGGTGCCGCCAGGTGGTGATCCCGCCTTCATCGGCCAGGGTGTCCACAATAAACCCCTTCTCTTCCAGGTGACCGCCGGTCAGCAGCACCGATTTGGGGCCCAGCTCACGCAAATCCGCTGCGCACTTTTCGGCATCGGCGGCGGTGGCCACGGGCCGCCCCCACAACCGTTCCGCCTCGTACCGGTTGGGGGTAATCAGGGTGGCATGGGGAAACAGCAGGTGGGCCATGACGTCGAACCCGTCTTCGGACAGCAGTTCCCTCCCACCGGTGGCATGGTGGATTGGATCCACCACCAGAAACGGCGGTGGCCACCCGGCAAACAGGGAGGAGACTGCCCGCACCGCGTCGGCGGTGGCCAGCATGCCGGTTTTGGCGGCGTTTGGAGGCATGTCGGTAATCAGGGCGCGCAGTTGGGCGGATATCAGGTCGGCATCTACCGGCTGGATGGCGGACACCCCTTGCGAGTTCTGCACGGTAATGGCGGTGGTAACCCCCATGGGATGTACGCCCAGACGGCTGAACACGGCCATGTCGGCTTGCAGACCCGCCCCGCCGGACGGGTCGGACCCCGCCACGGAAAGGGCGCGGGGCGGGGCTTTCAGGTCGTGGGACATTTACGGCTCCAGCGGGGTGATCAGCACGGATGACTCGGCGTGCTTGAGCACCCGGTTGGCAATGCTGCCCAGAAAAAACTGGCGAATACCGGACAGCCCGTGGGAGCCGAGAATAATCAAATCGGCCTCCACCTCTTTGGCGGTGTCCAGAATCTGCTTGCGGGCCTCCCCTTCCACCGTAAATGCGCGCACCTCGGCAAACACCTTCTTGAGTGGTTCCGCATCTTCCTTGATGATGTGTTCTCCCCGTATTTTCAGGTGTTGTCCGGCTTCGTACAGGGGGGTCAGCACGGGCGGGTCCACCTCGGAGCCGGTCAGGTGCAGTTGCTCTGTGACCGCCGGGACCGCATGCATCAGGTGGGCCACCGTCTCTTTGGGAAACGGCAAACGGGTGGCGAAACGAATCGCGTTTTTGGAGCCTGCCGACCCGTCTGTAGCGATCAGCACATCGGTGGTCCCGTGTTTGAACGGGCGCTTGACCACCCACACGGGGCACGGGGAGTGCTTGACGACAGCTAGCGACGTGCTGCCCAGCAGCATACGCATCCAGCCGGTCAGCCCCAAAGCGCCCAGCATGATCAGGTCGGCGGAAATATCCCGTGCGGTTTCGGTGATGCGCTCGACCGGGTGCCCCTCCGCGACCCGCGTTTCCACCTGGAGCGAACTGTCCGACAACAGCGTTCTGATCTCTGACAGGGCGGATTCCGCGCGGCTGTTCTCGTCTGCCCGAAGGCCTTTGAGCAGGGCGGCAGGCAGGTGGGACGAGGTGGGAACGTAGCGGGTGAGCACGGTCATCAGGGTGACCCGCGTGTCTTTGGGGAACGGCATGGCGGCGACTGTGCGGGCGGCTTCCCTGGCGCCCTCGGAGCCGTCCACGGCCAGAAGGATGTGCATGTTCGGGCCTCCTTTGCCCTATCTATAAAGCGGCTGTCGGCATGAGCCGGGTCGGGCCTGCCTTACGCGTCCATGAGTTGTGCGATCAGCCGCTCCCGCTCGCCGCGGCCAGTGTAACGGATCTCGATGCGGCCGCCGCGCTTGCCCTCCTTGATGGCCACCGCCGTGCCCAGTCGCGCAGTCAAGCGCGAAGCCAGCTGTTCGGCTTCGGGGGACGGGGCGGGACGCGCGCTACGGGTTGTCGCTGCGCGCACCCGATTCACCACGTCTTCGAGCTGGCGCACTGAAAGACGTTCCAGCACCACCTGCTGGGCCAGGGTCACCTGCCGGTCGGCCCCCGCAATCCCCAGCAGCACCTTGGCGTGCCCGGCGGAAATGCGCTCGGTTTGCAGATGATCCTGCACCTCCATGGGCAAATTTAAGAGGCGCACGGAGTTGGCCACGCTGGAGCGGTCTTTGCCCACGCGCCGGGAGACTTCCTCTTGCGTGAGGCCAAACTCGGTGATGAAGCGCTGATAGGCCTGGGCGGCTTCCATGGGGTTCAGGTCTTTGCGTTGCAGGTTTTCCACCAGGGCAAGTTCCAGTGATTCCACATTGTCGGTTTCCCGCACCAGTGCGGGGATGGTGGCAAGCCCTGCCTGTTGGGTGGCCCGCCAGCGGCGCTCGCCGGCGATCAACTCAAAACCGCCGTCTGGCCGCGTGCGTACCGTGACCGGCTGGAGCACTCCCTGACGGCGGATGGAGTCGGCCAGTTGCTTCATATCATGATCGTCGAACACCACCCGTGGCTGGTACGGGTTGGGGCTGATTTCGGCCACGGGGATATCGCGCAGTGTGCTGGAGGCGGTATCCACGGAACCCAACAGGGCTTCCAGCCCTCTTCCCAAAGCCTGACGGGACATGATGAGTCTCCTTTATATGGTTACCCTGCGGCGTACTGAACGCGCGCGGGGCGACGAAAACGGGTAATCAATTCTTCGGCCACCTTCAGGTAGGCTTGTGCGCCGATGGACGAGATATTGTAGAGCAGTGCCGGGCGACCGTGGCTGGGGGCCTCGGCCAAAGTGATATTGCGGGGGATGACGGTGTTGAACACGGTGTCGCCGAAATGGCCGCGCACCTCATCGGACACCTGGCGGGACAGGTTGTTACGGGCGTCAGCCATGGTCAGCAGGATGCCCATCAAATTCAACTGCGGGTTCAGTTTGCGACGCACCAGGTCCAGGGTGCGGGTCAACTGCCCCAGCCCTTCCAGGGCGTAGTATTCACACTGCACGGGAACCAGTACCGCGTCGGCGGCGGTCAGGGCGTTCAGGGTGCCAATGCCCAGAGACGGGGGGCAGTCGAGAAAGATGTAATCGTACTGGTCCCGCACCTGCAAGAGGGCCTCTTTCAGGCGCATCTCGCGCCCTTCCGCGTGCACCAGCTCCATTTCGGCGCCCACCAGATCCACGTGGGAGGGGGCCACGAACAACTTTTCCACCTCGGTCTGGCAAATGACGGCGTCGATTTTTGCGTGGCCCATGAGTACGTCGTAAACCGTTTGCCGCTGCGTCCGACCGTCCACGCCCACGCCGCTGGTGGCGTTGCCCTGGGGGTCCATGTCGATCAGCAGGGTGCGACACCCAGCCACCGCAAGGGATGCGGCCAGATTGACGGCGCTGGTGGTCTTGCCCACCCCACCCTTTTGATTGGAGATGGAAATGACGTGGCCCATGCGCTCTCTCCCTTGATTTGGACGAAACCCGACCGGCAAAAACGAAGCACCTACCCGACGGTCAGTCAGGGTGCGCGCAGGATACCACATGGGCGGGAACAGTTGAAATGTTCCACGTGGAACATTTTGCCGTTTTTGGCGGCGGCGTGCGCAACTTACCGTGAAATATGACACATATGTAAGGGTCTGTTAAAATTCCAGTCACGATGCGGGTGTCCGGGCGTCTTTCGTGACGGCGGATCGTAACGGGAAAATTCGACCTGTGTGATGGTCATCTTTTATGCGTGTGGAAAAGGGCGGTTGATGTATATCCTGGGTGTTTCCGCTTTTTACCACGATAGTGCCGCCGCGCTGGTGCACGATGGCGACGTGATTGCCGCGGCCCAGGAAGAGCGCTTTACCCGCAAAAAACACGACCCGGGTTTTCCGGTGCGGGCGATTCATTACTGCCTGAAAGAAGCCGGTATCGGGCTTGCCGATGTAGACCACGTGGTGTTTTACGACAAACCGCTGGTCAAGTTTGAGCGCCTGCTCGAAACCTACCTTGCCTACGCCCCGAACGGGTTTCGCTCCTTTCTTTCCGCCATGCCGGTATGGCTGCGGGAAAAGCTTTTTTTAAAGACCGTCATCAAAAAAGAGCTGGCGGCTATTGGCGGCACCCGCACGAAAGACGTGCCGTCTTTGATGTTTACCGAGCACCATCAGTCCCACGCCGCGTCGGCGTTCTTTCCCAGTCCGTTTGAAAAGGCGGCGGTGATGTGCCTGGACGGAGTGGGTGAGTGGGCCACCACCAGCGTGTGGCTGGGGGAGGGCAACCGGCTGACGGCCCAGTGGGAAATCGACTTTCCCCATTCATTGGGGCTGCTCTACTCCGCGTTTACCTATTACACCGGTTTTAAGGTTAATTCCGGTGAATACAAGCTGATGGGGCTGGCCCCGTACGGTGAGCCGAAGTATGTGGACCTGATTCTCGATCATCTGCTGGATTTGAAAGAAGACGGCACGTTCCGCCTGGACATGCGCTACTTCAACTACGCCACCGGCCTGACCATGACCAACCGGCGCTTTCACAATTTGTTTGGCGGGCCGCCCCGTTCTGCGGAGACGCCCCTGTCCCAGCGGGAAATGGATATCGCCCGGTCCATTCAGGAAGTGACCGAAGAGGTGGTGCTGCGCCTGGCGCGCACGGTAAAAAAAGAGCTGGATGTGGACCACCTGTGTCTGGCGGGCGGGGTGGCGCTCAACTGCGTGGCCAACGGCAGGCTGTTGCGGGAAGGGCCGTTCAAGGACATCTGGATCCAGCCTGCCGCAGGAGACGCCGGGGGTGCGCTGGGGGCGGCGCTGGCGGTCTGGCACCAGTATCACGACGGCCCCAGGGTCGCAGACGGCACAGATAAGATGGCAGGCAGCTACCTGGGGCCACAGCCCACGGAAAGCGAAATCACCACCTACCTGGATTCCATGGGGGCCAAATACACGCGTTTGAAAGATGCCGCCTTGTTTACCAGGGTGGCGGGCTTGCTTGCCGACGAGAACGTAGTGGGCTGGTGCCAGGGGCGCATGGAGTTTGGCCCCCGTGCGCTGGGAGGGCGGTCCATTCTGGGCGACCCCAGAAGCACAAAGATGCAGTCGGTCATGAATCTCAAGATCAAGTATCGGGAGTCGTTCCGACCGTTCGCCCCGTCGATACTGGCGGAAAAGGTATCCGATTGCTTTGATCTGGAGGCAACCAGCCCGTATATGCTGATTGTCGCACCGGTCAAAAAAGAGCTGCGGATTCCGATGACCAAAGCACAGCAGGCGCTGTTTGGCATTGAACAACTCAACGTGCCACGCTCGGAGTTGCCTGCCATCACCCACGTGGACTATTCCGCCCGGGTGCAGACCGTGCACCGGGAAACCAACCCGCGCTACCATGGGCTGTTGAGCGCGTTTGAAAAGAAAACCGGCGGCCCGGTGCTGGTGAACACCTCGTTTAACGTGCGCGGTGAGCCGATTGTCTCGACCCCGGAAGATGCCTACCGGTGCTTTATGCGTACCGAAATGGACTATCTGGTGATCGAGGATTTTTTGCTCGCCAAGACCGATCAGCCGGAATGGGAAAAAAACGACGACTGGCAGGATGAATTTGAGTTGGACTAGGACCCGGTAACGGAGTGTTTATGGGCCAAACGGAGTGTTTATGGGATTAATGGGCGACATACCGGAGCAGGACAAAAAAGGGCTGCGCTCCTTCGGGCTGATCACCGGCGCGATTATTGCCGTGCTGTTCGGACTGTTCTTTCCGCTGGTGTTGCTGGATCGGCCCGTGCCCACCTGGCCGTGGGTGATCGCCGGAGTACTGTGGCTGTGGGCGCTGGCCCTGCCCAATACCCTGCGCCCGGTATACCACGGCTGGATGCACGTGGGGCACGTGTTGGGATGGGTGAATACCCGGATTATCCTGGGTGTGGTGTTTTATGTGGTGGTCCTGCCCATGGGGCTGGTGATGCGGATCTTTGCAGACCCCATGGCGCGCCGCCGGACGCCTGCACAGACAAGTTATCGGGTGGAAAGCGTCCGCTTACCGAAAGAAAGAATGGAAAGGCCGTACTGATGCTGGATTTTTTGTCTGACCTGTGGTCGTTTATGCGGGAACGCAAAAAGTTCTGGCTGGCGCCGATTATTCTTATTTTACTGCTGTTGGGCGGCCTGATTGTCCTGAGTCAGGGGTCGGCGGTGGCACCGTTCATCTACACACTGTTTTAATGCGCGGTCACCGCCGGGTCAACCTGACTGATTCGGCACTTTTTAACTACACCGCGTTTTAACCGGAGTCACCTGCCGATGAAAAAAGACTGGCTGCTGTTGCTGGCTTCCGTAGTGATGACCCTGCTGTTGGGGTTGGGCATGATCCGCTGGCTCGCCCCCGACTTGCTGGCGACACTGGTGCCGGTGGATCGTCGTGTGGTGCAACTGGCCGATGAGGTGGCACCATTTTTTGAGGGGGTATTTCCCGGCAATGAGCAGGTCAAAGGCAACCTGATCAACGATCCGTACGTGGGGCACCGGCGGGCGCGGATGGTTGCCGAGAACAGCACCCGGCGTGGAGATATGAACGCCCCGTTTGATCTGCTGGGCTTTCGCAACCGGTCTGTGCCGGTGGTGGCCGACGTGGTGGCCATTGGCGACAGTCAGACGGTGGGGCCCAATGCCACATATGATCGTACCTGGCCCAGTGCCCTGGGGCGTGCCCTGATGCCCAAACGGGCGTCCGTCTACAACATCTCGGTGGGTGGCTGGGGGGCGGTGCAGTACCTGTATATGTTCGACAAGGCGCTGGCTTTCCAGCCCCGGGTGGTGGTGGTGGCGTTTTATACCGGCAACGACCCTGTGGATTCCCTGTACGTGGCCTATCAGTTCGAGGTGTGGGAGTCGCTGCGGGCGTTTGATACAAAACCCAAACGGGCTCCCTCCGCCTGGCCGCCAAAAAAGGAAGATAGCTGGCCGGTGACCTTTGCCGATGGTGTATCCACTGTGTTGACGCCCAAGGCGCGTCTGGCACCCAACGACCGGGCCTATCCGGGCACCGTGGAGGGGTACCGGATCATGGGCGAGGTGGGCCGCCGGATTGCCGAAAAAGCGGAAGCCGCGGGGGTACAGGTGGTGTTCACGATTATTCCCACCAAGGAGATGGTGTACCGGGAAAAGGTGCGCAAGGATCAACTTTCGCCGCCCGCGTTTTATACGGATCTGATGGAAAACGAGGGAAAAAATATCGAGGAACTGGCGGCCCGTCTGACCGGTCTGCCCGCGTCGGTCTATGTGGATCTGGTCACGCCGTTGCAACAGGCCGCGCTGAAGCCGTTCCCGTTTTATCCGGCATCGGGTGACGGGCATCCACTGCCGGGTGGATATGCCCTGATCGCCCGAACGCTGGCCCCGGCTGTGGACCGGGTGCTCCCCTCCCCTCCCGAACCGGGTTTGCTGCGCATCAAAAACGCCGGGTCCGAAGACCCTGGCATGTTCGTGCTGATCAAGCCGGAAGGTGTGTGGCGGTTTTCCGGGCGGCAGGTGTTTGAGGGGAACGGCTGGAAAATGGACCTCACAGGAGTTCCCGTGGGGACGGATCGGGATGTGGCCGGTTTGCCGTTTCGCGGTGTCGTGAGCGTAGTGAACCCTCAACGTTTCGGCCCACCGTCCGTGGGGGGGTAGGCCCATACCGCCCGCCTTTTATTGCCACGGCCCCCGCATTTTTCTATGCTACAGGCGTTCCTTACAATCCGGGTTGGGCTGAAAACCTCACGAGAAGTAGATGAGAGGGCGTGCCGATGGAACTGGATCTGAATGGTCGTGTGGTGCTGGTGTCCGGCGCCAGTGAAGGGATCGGGCGCGCCATCGGGGAGGCGTACGCGGTAGAGGGGGCCGATGTGGTGCTGGCTGCCCGGCGCGCCAATCGGCTGCATACCGCTGTGGAAGGCATCACCAAGGGGGGTGGCAAGGCCACGGGCATTGCCGCCGACCTGTCCAGCGGGGCGGAGGTGACAGCGCTGGTTGATGAGGTGGGGGAGACGTTCGGCAAACTCGATGTGCTGGTCAATAACGTCGGTCAGGTGGTGGAGTTTTCCGGGTTTGAGGAGGCATCTGACGCGGCCTGGACAAAAAGCTTTGAGCTGAACGTGATGAGTGCCGTGCGGCTGGTGCGGGCGGCCCTGCCGCTACTGCGTAAGTCGGACCGGCCGCGCATCCTGTTTGTGGGCTCGTTGGGCGCCAAGCAGCCCACCGGTGTGTGGCCCCACTACAACGCCACCAAAGGGGCCATGGTCAACCTGTCCAAGTCGCTCGCCATGCAGCTGGCGGCGGAGGGAATTACCGTCAACAGCGTGTCTCCCGGTCCCATCTGGACCGAAAGCTGGGACCGGGAAGCGGCGGAGGTGGCCGGCAAGGAAAATATTTCGGTGGAGGAGGCGGGGCGGCTACTGGTACGCAACAAGGAGGCCCGGGTGCCGCTGGGGCGGATTGGCACCCCGGCGGATGTGGCGGGGGTCTGCCTGTTTCTGTCTTCTGCTCATGCCAGCTGGATTACCGGGGCCAATATTCCGGTAGATGGCGGCATGCAACGGGCGGCGGTGTAGCGCACGAGGGCCTGTTAACAGACCCTAGATGTGGCGCAGGCCTTCGATCTCTGGCAGGTCGGTTCCGGATTTCACCCCAAAGCGGCTGATGCTGGCCACGCCGTCTTTGATGTCGTACAGGTCGAACCCGTCTTCTGTCAGGCAAAACACCAGTTGCCGACTGTGGTAGCTGGCCTTGATATCTGCATCGGAGGGGGGGGAGCCCAGCTCATTATGAAAATGGTACACCCCTGCGTAATGCCATCCCGGCATGCGGCCAAGCAAGCCCTTGAAGTCCATGGGCCGAAGCAGGTAGCGGGCTTCTGATGCAACTTCCAGCGAAAACAGCAGGCTGCCCAGAGCGCGCTCTTTGTCCGCATCGGTCACCTTCGGGTTTGCGGCGATGCGGATGAGCCGGTCCACTGTGTTGGCATTGCCGGTCAGCATGGTGACCAGTTCCCGGCCTTCCGGTTCGGCCAGACGGCTCAGAAACTGTCCGGGCGGCAAGCGCTTGAGTTCCCGAATAAACGTCCCGTTGGTGGACGGGATGGCGTACAGGGCGATGTGCCCGTCCGGGGTCGTGGTTACCACCCCGCCAATTTCGGTGGTGCGTTCGTTGCGGGAATTTAACAGTGCCAGGTAAATGCCGCGCTTTTCTTCCCGTATCCGATAGGTGAGGTCGATTGGCCTCATGGAGGCGGAACCCCGGCCCAGGGCGTGTGCCACCTCTTTGCCGTGGCCGATGGCGGCGTACGGAAAGTCGGTGGTGACCAGTTCGGCCAGCAGCGGAATGCCCGAAAAAAAGGTGCGATTGCGCTCCACCAGCCCGGTGCTGTCCGTGCCCGGCATGGTGATCAGCGAGGTTAACAGTTGCAGATAGAGCACCACGATCGGCACCAGCCAGTAGTTGTTCAGGGCGCGCCGGGCGCGGTTGAGCGCGCTGCGGGAGCGGCGATCCTGAAACGGGGGGGTGATATAGCTGGAAACCTGGGACATACGCACAATCAGTAATAACAGTGTTCCCCTCTCCAACGCAAAAGCCGGGCCGTTTTCTGATTAATTTTTATAACACGTTGTTTTATAAGGCGAATATTTGGTGTTTGATGGGGATTTATGGCTCTCCGGCAGTGGGTGGTCCGGCCGGTGGCCTTTCCGTTCGCACGGGAACACCCTAAAATGGGAAAATCGTTGCCTAAACGGACACGCCGCTACGGCGGGTGCGGTTTCGGTGATGCGGGTGGAATGCAAGCCAATACAAGGGGGCAAGGGTGTCTGAAGAATACAGCATGAAGGTGGCGCAGGTTACCCAGGAGGGGCTGCATATGCGGCACCTGACCCTGGCATCGGAAGCGCCGTTCCCGTTCGGGTACGGGCAGTACGTGCAGGTGAGCGCAGGCGCGCACAAGCCGGGTTATTTTGCCATTGCCAGCCCGCCGGAGGAGGCCCATGCCATCGAGTTTCTGGTCAAGGAGTCAGACGGGGTGGCCGGTGCCCTGTACGCGGCCGGGCCGGGTGATGTATTTACGCTGAGCGCACCCATGGGGCCGGGATATCCCAAGGAAGATCTGCTGGGCAAGAACGTGATACTGATTGGTGTGGGGTCGGGCATCGCACCGTTGCGTAGCGTCATTGGCTCCATACTGGCCAACCGGAGCGACTATGGCGAACGGATCATGTTGATCTACGGCGCCCGTGACCCGTTCCATATTCCGTTTCGGGCCGAAATCGCCAGGTGGCGCGCCCAGGTCGAGATATACAAGGCCATGAGCCGCCCGGAGGATACCGACTGGAGTGGCTATACCGGGTATGTGCAGCACATTATCGAAGGGCTGGACATGCCGGCGGAGAACACCATCGCCTGTGTCTGCGGGATGCCGCCCATGGTGGATGCGGTAAAGGAAAAACTGGCCGGTATGGGCATCCCCGAAGACGACGTGTATCTGAATTTTTGACGCCCGGTTGATCTCATGCCATCTACGCCCATGCCACGCCCGGCCCCCGCGCCCCATATTCTGTTTTTATGCACCGAAAACGCCTGCCGCAGCCAGATAGCGGAAGGCTGGCTACGCGCCCTGTCCGGCGGTCAGGTGACGGCCTCCAGCGCCGGCTCCCGACCGGGCGTTCTGAACCCGATGACCACCGCTTCCATGGCCGAGGTGGAGATTGACCTGGCCACCCACAGGTCCAAGGGGCTGGAGGCGATCGATACCGCAAGCGTCACCCACGTGATCACCCTGTGCGATGCCGCAAGCCGTGAGTGCCCTGCTTTCGGTGGCGATGTGGTTCGTATGCACTGGCCGGTGCCCGACCCGGCGGAGTTGTCCCGTGAGTTTCCCCATCTGGTCAACGACGGTTTTCGCGCGATCCGCGATAATATTCGCGACCGGGTACTGCTGTTGTTGCGGGATATGGGGATCGAAGCGGTGCGGCCACCACACCCGAAACGTTGACAGAATCGGGCGGCCCCCCATAAACTAGCGCTCTTCTTTTTGGGGCCGTAGCGCAGTTGGGAGCGCGCCTGACTGGCAGTCAGGAGGTCGGGGGTTCGATCCCCCCCGGCTCCACCATTTACTCTTCCCGCACAGTCCAAGGAAGTCTCGAAAGCCCGCTACCCGGCGGGCTTTCTTGTATTCTGTTGTCTACGCAACGTCTACCGGAGTCCCTGGACAGCCAGGGGTAAGTGGGGGTGGATACGGGGGTATAGCGGTTACCCCCGGATGGCGTTATCCCAGATATGCCCCTTGCTGATGTCCGGGTACGAAGGGGGGCAAGGCTGGGGAGGGCCACGCCGAAGCGCCAACGACGGTTACAGGTCAAGCGGTCGGTTCAACCGTAGCTCTCCCGGTGAATCCGTTTTCTGGGCACGCCAAGCGCCTCCAGGTGGGTCAGGGCCGTCTCCATGAAGCGTGGCGTGGGCTCCTGGCCGTTCTGTTTGGCCCGCGCCCGGTCGAACGGGGTAATACCCGGCCCGCAAAGGAAAAAGTGGGCGTCGCCGTCGTCGCCGATGGCCTCTTTGAGCAATGTTTCCGTGATGCGGCCTTTTCTCACGTCGCGGCCGAACAGCGACCCGTAGGTCTCCCGGGTGAGATTGTGGATCACCCGCACCTTGCCTGGGTGCTCACCCTCAAGATCCCTCAGGGCACGCCGGTAGATTACATCGTCCCAGGTCTTGTTGGTGTAGATGAAGGTGTGCTTCAGCGCCGGGTGATTCGCCAGGGCGTACTTAAGCATGCTGTAGTTCGGCACAATGCCGGACCCGGCGCAAACGTGGATAAGGTGGCCAGTCCGGTCTTCGATGTCTGGTGGCAGGGTGTACGGCCCGGTAAAGCCGGTGACCACCATGCGCGTTCCCCGTGGCGTGCGCCCCACCAGGAACGGGCTCAGGAGCGGAGGGTAGCGGGTGGTGTCGGTAATGTACACCTCTTCCTTGACCGTAATGGCCAGGTTTTTTTCGTGCGGGGATGAGGCCAGGGAGTAAGCGCGCGGCGGCTCCTTTCTCCCCTTCTGATCCTCCAGGTAACGGGTGAACCGGTCGAGCGCGGAAAACTGATGCGGGTCGATGGTCAGAAAATGCCCCGGCCGGTAGTTGAGCTCCTCGTTGCCGGTAAAGAAGACGAGGGTCACGGTATCGGCCGTCTCCTTGATCACGTCGGCGACGACCACTTCCATCTGTTTGACCTTTTTGCGCGCCGATTTCGCCTCGTCCCGGTTGTTTTTCGCCATCGTTCGAACCTCCATGTGCTCCCGGCCTGACTTGTGGCGGGGCCGAGTTGCGGCGCCTACCGGAAGCGGCCTGCCTGCATTGATCTCTCCGAAAACCCTCTCTCCTTCAGTCCGGGATTGATACGGACATCGCTCATGGTCAGTTCGGTTTCGGCGCTGCCGTCGGCACGCATGCCAACCACTTTTTCCCATACCCACTCGCCGCCGTTCGTGGTCCAGGTGTAGGTGATGGTTTTGATCAGATTGCCGTCTGCGTCGTAGGCCTCGACCCGTGTCGGCAAAAAATCGCTACTCACCCAGGTGAGGGTGCGGGCGTAGGGCGCATGGCCGCTGTGGCGGTGATGGCTGCCGTTGCTTTCCACCACATACTGTTTGCCGGGTTTTCGCTCGACCCGCAGCAGGGTGTGCTCCATGGCCGCCGGATCGGCGGGGGCCAGATCGTGCCGGGCCAGCACCGAGTGGGCAAACAGGTCCTCCGCATCCTCGCTGGAATGGTTGTGCCGAGGCGCCAGTTTACGCACCTTGCGAAGCTCGGGAATATAGATCCACTCATCGTCCGCGCCCTTGCCTTCCGGACGCAGAAAGCCCATGTAGGCAGTACCTTTTATGGTGTGGGGAAACTCTGCAAAAAACAGGACCTTGGAGGTGTACCTGGCCCCTGTACCAAAGTGCTTCCAGACCATCCGGTAGCGCAGTTCCCGGTCATTCCGGCCCGCTTGCCGGAAGATAAACCGGACCACTGCACGACCATCGTCTCCGCCGGTAGCGGCCTGGCTGCGGGCCATGATCTCCGGTCCCGTCAACAGTGAACCCGCCCGCGCCGGGGCGGCGCTCAGCAGGGCCAGCAGCATCGCGCCAAACACCACAACACAGGCGTGGCGGCCGGGATAAAAGGCCGGAAAACGGATTGATTGGGTCATGTACGCCCCCCCTTTGCAGGAATGATCCACCGGGTACTCCTTAACATAACCGGGGAACTGCCCTGCTCATTCCAAATCATTCCTCCCGGCCGGGACGATGCTCCTGCAAGACCAGGGACTGGCCGTGGTTGGCAAGGATTCAGGCATGCGAAACGGAAGCGCTCGTTGGCCCCCGACCCGGCCGTTTGCCGTTGGCGATGGTTGGCGATTTCGGACCCTTGCCCCCGCTGATCCACTTTTACCGGGAATAGGCCAACGGGTGCAGCGGGTTATCACTCATATCACCCCACTGGTGCGGACCCATGGGTCGGATCAATCAACTTGCGAGGAGAAACGCCGTATGACCCAAATTACACACGCACGATACATCGATGCACCCAGGGCTGAGGTGTGGCGCTGGCTTTCGGATTACACCAACATCCATCGCTTCCACCCCGATCTGCGGGCCGTGCACCAGGAGACGGAGCAGGCGTGTGGGATTGGCGCCGTACGCCGCTGCGAGATGAAGGATGGCAACTTCCTGCGCGAGCGCGTGGTGGAGTGGGAGGAGGGGGAAAGCTACCGGGTGGAGATCGTGGAGAGCTCAATGCCCCTGGCGCGCGCGTTTGCCACCCTTGGGGTGCGCGACGCGGCGGACGGCGGATCCGAGGCCTTTATGAGCATGGATTACCGGGTCAAGTTCGGTCCGATGGGGTGGCTGATGGACCGGCTGATGATGCGCCGGATGATGCGCGCCATGATGGGACGCATTCTGGCCGCCCTGGCCGAGGCCGTGGAAACGCCCCAGGCGGCGGCTGGGCGTGAACGCGTTCCCGCCTGAAGGGCGCTCCCCGTGAATGGGGTGCTGAACTGGGTTGGCACCCGGCTGGCGCTTTTTCTCACACGGCGCATCCACACAGACACCACCGGGCGCGCCACCCCGCCCGAACAACTGCTCCGTTACCTCAAGCCGGGAGACGTGCTGCTGGTGGAAGGGGGCACCCGGTTGAGCAGCGCCATCAACTACCTTACCCAGTCGACCTGGTCCCATGCGGCGCTGTTCGTCGGTCCCCATCTGGCGGAGGCCGGGGGCGACCCCGAACACCTGTTCGTAGACGCCGATCCGGTCGCCGGGGTGCAGGGCATCGGGATCGGCGAGTTTACCGGCCTGCACTCACGTATCTGCCGCCCGGTGGGCCTGACGGCGGCCGAGGTGCGTGAGGTGACCGATTACGCCATCTCCCATATCGGTGACCGTTACGACCTGCGCAACGTGGTGGATCTGGCGCGCTTCCTGTTTCCCGTCCCGCCGGTGCCACGCCGGTTCCGCCGGCGCATGCTGGCGCTGGGAAGCGGTGACCCGACCCGCGCCATCTGCTCGACCCTTATCGCCCAGGCGTTCCAGTCGATCCGCTACCCGATTCTGCCAAACATCCACCTCCACAGCGTGGACACGCCCGACTGCCCAGGCTGTATCGAGGAGATCCTCCGGGCCCGTCACCACAGCCTGTTCGTGCCCCGCGACTTCGACGTGTCGCCGTACTTCAAGGTGATCAAGCCGACCATCGAGGCCAGCTTCGACCACCGGACGCTGCGATGGGAAGAGGCCTCCAGGGAGCTCACCGGGTAAATCCCACTGATTAGATTTGCGCCAAATTGCGCAGCGTGAGCTGTTCCATGCCCAGAGAATGAGTCAGAAGAGCGTGGCGACTTCTCTCTTGGTGTTGAGGTCGCCATTCGGGGCATGATCGCTTCCGGGAGATAAGTATTGTGTCTCTGGAACTTTGGTGTTTTCGGAATTTCAATCCAGTCTGACGTCGGGTTTCATTTCATTTGGCCCAATCCATGAGCGCCTTTTTCCCAAGGGCGTCACGGTGGATGAACCAGGCCATCCGGCATGCCCTTGCCCTGCGCCTGGCAGGTGGCGATACCCCATTCGTAGTAGGCCAGGGCGGGCTCACCAGTCTGGTCGTTGTCGGTAAACAGGGCCACGGCGTGGATGCCGCCAGGGGGGGCAACGCCGAAGGCCCGGGTGAAGTCAGCCACCACGTCGCGGTGTTCGGTTATCCACTGGCCGGTGCGGTCGGTGCTGCTCTGCACCACGATGCTGCGCTCGATGCCGGGGGCGAACGGGCTGTCTACCACCGCTTCCCGTTCGTGGTGGCTGCTGGTCCAGACGTAGCGCAGGGTTGGCACCTTGCCGCCGAAGCGCAGCCTTTTAGGGCTGCCAAACAGCAGGTAAATGGAGGCCGCCACGTCCTCATTAGCCTTGGTGAAAAGGTTCGCCTTGGGCTGCACCTGATCCACTCGCCATGACCAGGAGATATGGCGGCAGTTGTTGGGATCCACGTCCACCATGCGCAGCAGCATGGAGGCGGAGTTGTCCGCGGTGGCGCGCACCACGGAGCGACCGTCCAGGGTGACGTCCTCGTAAAGGGTGGTGCCGGACAGGGTGATATGGCGCCAGGCGCCGGTGCCCCCTTGGGGGCCGCCGAACAGAGAGATGGTGCCTTCCGCAGGGGCGGTGGCGGGAAAGGCGATGAGTAGGGCGGCTCCCAGGATCATGACCCTTCCCAGGATGTATTTTCGGGTACACATGGGCACACCTCTGTATCGTGTGGTGGCGGTGGCCGCCACGGCCCCGGCCTGTCCCCCGACGGGTGAGGGGCGGTATGCACATGCTATCCACCGATCCAGGAAGCTGGCAAGGAGGGAGGTCAAAAAACCCCCTGCTGCCCGTGAAATAGCATGGGGAGGGGCGGCTCACGGTGACCCCTTCGGTCCCTCCGCACGGAGCGGTTTCAGTTCCTGCGCGTGAGGCTGAAAATTTTGGGGGAGAGGAAAGCCCACACGCGGGGGCTGATATGGGGGGTGGGATTGAGGTGGGGCGGCGAGCTATCCTAGGGGCCGGTCGAGAATTACCACTTCCTTAGTGGCGCTGTGGAGGGACGATGCAGGACGGGAAAGAACTGGGACCGAGTCCGTTTGGGGCATATAAACCGGCGGAGATCGCGGCGTTGGTGGAAAGTGCCGGGGTGGCGAAGGCACGGCTTCCCCTTGTGCAGACCCTTACCCTGGGGGTGTTGGCAGGGGCGTTTATTGCGTTCGGCGCCATGTATTACACTCTGGTGATGACCGGTTCTGACCTGGGACTGGGACCGGGGCGGATGCTGGGGGGACTGGCATTTTCCCTGGGACTGGTGCTGGTGGTGATCGCCGGAGCGGAACTGTTTACCGGCAACAACCTGATCGTCATGGCGTGGAGCAGCGGCCTGGTCTCCTGCACCCAGGTATTCCGGAACTGGGGGCTGGTCTATACCGCCAACTTTGCCGGGGCCGTGGGGTGCGCCTTCATGATGCACTGGTCCGGGGTGCTCGAGATCGGCGACGGCGCCGTGGCGGAAACCGCCCGAAGCATCGCTCTCGGCAAGGTGAACCTGAATTTTACCGAGGCATTCTTCCGGGGGGTGCTATGCAACACGCTGGTCTGTCTGGCCATCTGGCTCTGCTATGCCGCGCGCACGGTAATTGGCAAGTTCGTGATGATTTTGTTGCCCATCTCCGCATTTGTGGCGCTCGGCTTCGAGCACTCCGTGGCCAACATGTACCTGATCCCCATCGGCATGCTGGCCGGGGCGGAAGGGGTCACCCTCAGCGGCCTTCTTGGCAACCTTTTGCCCGTCACGCTTGGCAACATCGTCGGCGGCGCCGGCTTTGTCGCCCTGGTGTACTGGCTGGTCTACCTGCGGAGGCCCAAGGCCTGAAAACGCTGGACCGCGGGTACGCCAGGGTCAAGGAAGAAACACGAGCGGGGGGGGTGGCGCTTGTTCCGGTTGGCCCGGTCCTGGGTATCCTCGGCTGTTTGGGGCCGCGATGCGGGTCGCCTCTGGCGGGATTCTTTGGATGATCATCCCGGATCACCTTGCGCTCTTTCTTCCATTGAAATCAGAGGTTGCCCTGTTTTGGATGTAAGGTAGGCGTTGATGATCTAAAATATTTCAGGGAAATCAAACACGAGGCGGTCTGGCGATATTGATCGTGGCTGAATGGGTGACCCAATGGATACAGTAAGACCGGGGTCAGAGGTGGAATCTCTGTCTGTATCAGACACACTGGATCGTCTGAATACTGGCGCAGCCGGGCTTTCCGGTGATGAGGCCGCACAGCGTTTGGCAGTATTCGGTGCAAACGCGATCGAGGAAAGGCAGACTCACCCGGCACTCCGGTTCCTGTCCCACTTCTGGGGGCCGATTCCGTGGATGATCGAAGTCGCCGCCGCGCTGTCGGCTGCGGTGGGGGACTGGGCCGATTTTGCCATCATCGTTTTGCTGATGGTGGTCAACGCCAGCATCGGTTTCTGGCAGGAATACAAGGCGGACAACGCCATCGCGCTGCTCAGGCGCAAGCTTGCCCTGAAAGCGTTGGTGCGGCGCGACGGCACCTGGCAAACGATCCGGGCCCGGGAACTTGTTCCGGGTGACCGGGTGCGGGTGCGGCTGGGCGACATCGTCCCGGCCGACATCAAGCTGAGCGCGGGGAACTATCTGGAGGTGGACCAGTCGGCCCTCACCGGGGAATCCCTGCCGGTGGAGAAGCACACGGAGGACCTGGCCTACTCAGGTTCCGTGGTGCATCTGGGCGAGATGGACGGGGTGGTGGTGGCCACCGGCATGAAGACGTTCTTCGGCCGGACCGCGCAACTGGTGGAGGAGACGCGCACCGTCAGCCACTACCAGCGGGCGGTCTTGAGGATCGGGCATTTCCTGATCATGCTGACCCTCGGGCTGGTTGCGCTGATCCTCGTGGTCGCCGTGTTCCGGGGCACGCCCCTGCTCGAGACGGTCCAGTTCGCGCTGATCCTGACCGTGGCCGCAATTCCGGTGGCCTTGCCGGCAGTGATGTCAATCACGATGGCGGTGGGCGCGGTGGCCCTGTCCCGCAGCAAGGCGATCGTCAGCCGCCTGGTCTCCATCGAGGAGATGGCCGGCATGGACGTACTCTGCTCCGACAAGACCGGCACCCTCACCCAGAACCGGCTGACGCTGGGTGACCCGGTGCCGTCAGGGGAAACCCGCCCCGAGGAATTGGTGCTGGCGGCGGCCCTGGCCTCCCGCGCCGAAACCCCGGACCCCATTGATCGGGCCGTATTCGAGGGGCTTGGGAGCGGGGGCATCCCCCCAGGCCTTACGGTGGAGAGTTACCTGCCGTTCGACCCGGTTTCCAAACGCAGCGAGGCCACCGTGTTTGACGGGACGCGCCGCTTCTGTGTCACCAAGGGCGCCCCCCAGGTGGTGCTTGCCCTGTGCGGGGAAGATAGTGGGGACCGGACCGGTGCCTTGCAGGCCGTGGACGAACTCGCGGGACGCGGCTTTCGCGCCCTCGGCGTGGCGCGAGCCGATACCCCGGGCCGGTGGCGTTTTCTGGGACTTCTGCCCCTGTACGACCCGCCGCGGGAGGATTCGACCGAGACCATTCGGCGGACGGGCGAGATGGGTATCGCCGTCAAGATGGTTACCGGTGACCACCAGGCCATTGCCCGGGAGATCTCGGGCCAACTGGGACTGGGACTCAATATTTACAGTGCCGACGCCCTGGCCCGGGCAGATGAGCAGGCCTATGCCAGGATGGTCGAAGAGGCGGACGGCTTTGCCCAGGTATTCCCCGAGCACAAGTACCGCATTGTGGAAACCCTCCAGCGCCTGGGCCACATCGTGGGCATGACCGGAGACGGGGTGAACGACGCCCCGGCACTAAAAAAGGCAGACGCTGGCATCGCCGTCTCGGGGGCAACCGATGCGGCCCGGAGCGCCGCCGATCTCGTACTCACGGCTCCAGGCTTGTCGGTGATCGTCCAGGCCGTGGAGGTGTCCCGCAAGATCTTCGCTCGCATGACCGCCTACGCCACCTTCCGCATCGCCGAGACGATCCGGGTGCTTCTCTTTATAACCCTCTCCATCCTGATCTTCGATTTCTACCCGGTCACGGCGGTGATGATCATTGTCCTTGCGCTCCTGAACGACCTGCCCATCATGATGATCGCCTACGACAACGCCCGTGTGTCGCCGGTCCCGGTGCGCTGGGACATGCACAAGGTGCTCACCCTGGCCGTGGTTTTGGGCATCTCGGGCGTGTTTTCGAGTTTCCTGCTGTTCTGGATCGCCGAGGCGTACCTGGGGCTTGACCGGGCGACCATCCAGACCTTGATTTTTCTGAAGCTGAGCGTGGCGGGGCACATGACCATCTACCTGGCCCGCACCGAGGCGTTGCCCTTCTGGCGGCGCCCCTATCCGTCAGCCCTCCTGTTCTGGACCACGGAAACGACCCAGGTCGTGGCCACCCTGTTTGCAGTCTATGGCTGGCTCATGACGCCCATCGGCTGGGAACTCGCCCTGTTTGTGTGGGGGTACGCTATCGGCTGGTTCCTGCTCAATGATCGCATCAAGGTCCACCTTTGCCGCCTGATCGCCCATCGGAGCCGGTGCGAGCGCCATCATGTGGACAGAGTCCACCGCTCGCTGATCGGACGCTGATGCAAAGACAGTGTGGTCGGCACGGGTCGCCACCGTTTGTGGAAGATGGGCTGGCGGAGACGAATTCAGTCGATTGGATAATAAAATGGAGTCCTGCCCTTTATGAATCCGATACTTGAGATCATCCTTTTCACAGGTGCCGCGGGCGCGTGCATGCCGCTGGGGGGGCTGCTTGCGAAATTCGAGCACATTCATCCGCAGTGGCTGGAGCAGGAATTCCGCCACTTTGTCATTGCCCTGGGAGGCGGCGTGTTATTAGCCGCCGTCGCCCTGGTGCTGGTGCCGGAAGGCATGCTGTACATGTCCGGATCGGTATATGGTGTGATCCTCTTCTTTGCGGGTGGGGTTACCTTTTTTGCAATTGAACGGGCACTGGGGATTCGTAAGCGGGAGGCGCCCCAGTTCACAGCGATGTTGCTGGATTATGTCCCGGAATCCTTGGCGATCGGCGGTATTTTCGCCACCGGGTCGCCCTCGGCACCGCTTCTTGCCGTCCTCATTGGGTTGCAGAACCTTCCCGAAGGGTTCAATGGATTTCGGGAACTTTGCGGGATGACGGGCAGACGGTCGGGTACGGTCTTGCTCTTGATGGTGGCGCTGGTTCCAATTGGCCCGGTCCTGGGCCTATTCGGCTGGGTCTATTTGTCTCACTATCCTCAGCTACTTGGGGCAGCGATGCTGGTCGCGTCGGGAGGAATCCTCTACCTGATCTTTCAGGATATTGCGCCGCAGTCTTATTTGCGCCGCCATTGGGCGCCGCCTCTTGGGGCGGTTGTCGGGTTCGCCCTGGGGATGTTCGGGAAAAGCTTGATTACCTAGTCTGGAGTCCTACGGTCAAACTGATGACAGTCCACAGCAACTGGGGAGGGAATAATGAAACAGCATTATTTGTGGGTAATGATGGTGGCCCTGGCACTGGGGTTGAGCGTGTCGTTTTCAGACCGGGCGGAAGCGGGCGACACGGAGCGCAGTGCGGGGGCCATGTTGATTCTGCTTGCTGCCAACGGCGATCAGGATCGGGACCGGATTATGGACCAGCTGCGAACCAACCTTGGCCTTTCTGATGGCGAGGTGCAGCGCCTGCGTGAACGGGTGGGCCACCATCTCAATAATGGTGGAACCGAGCAGAACCTTCGCCAGATGATGCAGGTGTCCCTACGGAACGGGTGCCGCGACCAATGTCTGGAAGACGCCGTTCGAGGCATGAACCGGGAGATGCATCAAGGCATGTCCGTAATGAAGTCCAGGGAACGGGTGGAGAAAGCCATCCGATCTGCTGCTGCGAGTGGCGACAGTAAAGGCATGGCGGAGCGGCTGCGTGACCGCCTTGAACTGCGTGAGCGGGACGACATCGATTGGGATCGGCCCATGCGTGACCCGCGTGGCGACGGCTTGCGTGGTGGTGGTGGAGGACGCAGATAAGCTGATTCTTCATTAAAAATGTCCCTCCCAGACTACGGTGCTGTCGCTGGTTGTCGTGGCGTTCCTTGTGGTCTGCACGGCGGGTTCCGGGATCTGCCAACGGATTTTCGTGGGGTTGCCTGACACCGCTATGGAGCGGCGCTGGGGGATTCCTGTGTAATTGTGCGGCGCACATTTTTGCTGAAATTCACAGCCCTTCGCTCGCGGTGCGGCGAATCTGGCGACGCATGTACAGCTTCTGCAACTCCACCACCACAAACACCGAAAGCGCCAGCCCCAGCAAGGACGCCCACAGTCCGAAGGTAACCGGCTGGACATCCAGCACACCTTGTAGCGGCCACGTGTACAGGGCGGCGATGTGGATCAGTTGCGCCCCCAGGGTGCCGAACAGCAACACCGGATTGCGCAGGGGGCTCTGCCGGAGGGCCGAGCGCAATTCCGCGCGGCAGTTGAACACCAGCACGTTTTCGAATAGCACCATCAACAGCAGCACCGCGTTACGCGCTTCCGGAACCGGCAGCCCCGCCGCAAGGAGCGTGGAAAACAGGCCGTAGGCAACGCTCCCCATCACCACGGCCGCCAGCACCACCCGCTGGATCATCAGCCGGTTGAACACCCGCTCCCCCGGCGGACGGGGTTTGCGCCTCAGTTCGTTGCCCTCGGCGGGTTCGAACGCCAGGGCCACGTCCTGAATGCCGTTGGTGACCAGGTTCAGCCACAACAACTGCACCGCCGTGAGCGGCAGCGGCAGGCCCGCCAGCAGCGACAGGGTGAACAGGACGATCTCCGCCGCGCCGGTGGCGATCAACAACTGGATCACCTTGCGCACGTTGCCGTAGGCTACCCGGCCCTCTTCGATTCCGGCGACGATGGTGGCGAAGTTATCGTCGGCCAGGATCAGGTCGGACGCCTCCCGGGCCACATCGGTTCCCCCCTTGCCCATGGCCACCCCCACGTGGGCTGCCTGCAGGGCCGGG
>CBDUXI010000027.1:0-29558 GCA_965371175.1 uncultured bacterium | reverse complement strand
GATGCCGGCTACGAAGCCCCCAGGGACGGTGCCCCGGCGGTGACGGTGAACCCGGATTCCGACCGCATTGCGTTGCTGGAGGCGTTCCCCAAGCTGGACCCGGTGGCCGACTTCGCCGACATGCCGGTGCTGGTGAAGGCGCTGGGCAAGTGCACCACCGATCACGTGTCGCCCGCAGGACCGTGGCTGAAGTACCGGGGCCATCTGGATAACATCAGCGGCAACATGTACATCGGCGCGGTCAACGCCTTTACCGAAGAGACGGGCAAGGGCCGTAACGTGCTCACCGACGAGGCGGGCCTCGACTACAACGTGGTGGCCCGCGACTACAAGAGCAAAGGCATCGGCTGGGTGGTTATCGCCGACGAAAACTACGGCGAAGGCAGCTCCCGTGAGCACGCGGCCATGGAGCCGCGCCACCTGAACGGCCGCGCGATCATCGCCCGCAGCTTTGCCCGCATCGCCGAGGCGAACCTCAAAAAGCAGGGCATTCTGCCGTTGTGCTTCGTAAACGCCGCCGATTACGACAAGGTGAAAGAGGACGACCGGGTCACCCTGAAAGGGCTGGACGGCATTGCTCCGGGGCAGCCGGTGACCGCCGAGATCACCCATGCGGACGGCAGCAGCGACAGCGCCGAGCTGACCCACACCCTGAACGACACGCAGATTGCGTGGTTCAAGGCGGGTAGCGCGCTGAACTACGTGCGCGAACAGGGCGGGTAACGGTTCGTCAAACCTGAAAAAAGGGGCTGCCGGTATTTTCCGGCAGCCCCTTTTTGTTGTCCGTCGCCTCAGGCGAATTAACGCATGCTCATCTTTTCCGTGCCGGCCTTGCCGATTGCGGCCACGGCCTCTTCGGTGTTGAGCAGGTCGCTGGCCAGGTAACGGAAGTTGACCATGGCGGCCGCATAGCCATCCCCCTCCGGCACCCGGGCCCCGGCGGTGGCGTCGGTTACGACGGTCACTTCAAACCCCTGCTCCAACAGCTCCCGCAGGTGGGATTCCACGCACAGGTTGGCGCTCATGCCCGCCAGGATGACCTTGTTGATGCCGCGCTTGCGCAGCTGTAACGACAGGTCGTTGGTGTCGGGCCCATAGACCTTGTGGGGGCTCGACACCACGGTGGCGCCGTCCTGAATGTATTTCTTGTACTGGGGCATCCAGTCGGCGCCCGAGTTCTTGAACCCCTTCAGGGACAGCGGGTCCTTGCGATCGAACATGCCGATCTTGTGCATCAGATGCTCCAGGGCGCCGCCGAACTGCCACTCGTGATCGTGGGGATAGTAGTAGTGCGGCGAGATAAACACCGGCATGCCGCTGTCCTTGGCGCTCTTGAGCAGTTGCTCGATGTGCTGGACGGTGTTGTTGGCTGTCACGCTTTCGCCCACCACGCCCCAGGTCACGCCTTTTTCACTCAAAAAATCCACCTGGGGATCGGTGATCACCAGCGCGGTATGTCCGTCAATTTCCATTCCCGGATCGGGCAGACCGGCGTGGACTGCCGGCACCATCAACGTGGCCGCAAAAAGGGCCAGCGCACCTGCGGCCATTGTCTTGATCTTCATTGCATTTCTCCTTTATTTCTCCATTTCGGGCCCGTAGGTGAGCCCGTTTACATTCAACGTCCGACACCGCGCGAATACTGATCAAACTCAATCAGCCACAGGCAGTCGAACAGGACGGTATCGTTTCCCGCCTCAGAGAGGTTTACGGCGCCTGAAACCCGGGCACTGCCGGAAGCGTTTCTGAACATTCCGGTGCCACCCAGCACGCCGCCGGGACCGGCCGGAATCGAACCGGTCATATGGGTCACGGCGCCGTCCGCGTCCCCAATGCCGGGAATGAAAGGCCGTACGCTGGTCATCCCCGTAGTTGCCAGCGATCCGTTGCCGTCCGCACGGATGAAGAGCGACAGGGCCGTAACCTCCAGCCCGTCGGAGCTGTCATGTGCCGGCACCGGACCCAGGCAGTCAATGCCGGTTCCCACCGTCAGCCCACTTGCGGGGTCGGTCATGGGAATCACATGACACCAGTTGGTGGCCGCCTTCAAAGCAGCGGCCTCGCCGGGGGTCAGCGGAGTGTCCGCCACCAGATCGATCCCGGCCATGGCGAGCGCCTCCTCAATATCAACCACGTAGCTCCACCCGGAAAACCGGAGTACCTGGTTCTGGGCATGGGCGGTGGCGGAAAACGTCACCCCCATCAAAACGGCGATAAGCAGGGTCATCATTGGCTTGTTCATTGTTTCTCCTTTCGATCCTTAAAAATGGTGTATACCGGGCCATCGTCTGGCCGCCAGGCCGAAGCGATACGAATCCCTGTGGTAAGTCAGACTACGATGTGCCGGTGCGCGAATAGGTCCGCAAGGTGTGCGGATTCGTCTGAATATCCCGGCATTGCCGATGAATCGGGAAAATTTGCCATTGCGGAGAGGGTAGGAATACAATCGCCGCATTATTGTGAATCGTGGCGGGGGGTCCTCTGCATGTTGATTGATAAGCTGCTCTCCAACCTGAGCGTAGAGGTTGAGCCGTTCGCGATCTGCTCTCTGAGCGACGGCTGGCGTCTGGAACTGCCTGCTCCGCCGGTGCCGTTACTCCACTTCGTCCTGAAGGGGAAGGGCTCGGTGTACGGCAATACGGACGAAGCGCACGCCTTCGGTTCCTCCTGGATCGCGGTGGTGCCGCCCGGCTTCACCCACGCGCTTGAAGCCCCCGGAAGCCCCGAACACAAACTTGTCATTGACGCCATTCCCGACGATCAGCCCGTGTGCAGTGTCGTCGCCGGCTCCGAGGACGATGCCAGTCTGGTGGTCGCCTGCGGTCTGGTGGCGGTCCGCTACGGGGCTTCGTTCAACGTGTTCGACCGGTTGCAGAAGGTGCTCATTATCAATCTGGAAAACATTCCCCACCTGAAGGACGTGTTCCAGAACATTTTTGCAGAGCAGGAGCGTGCGTTATCGGGTTCCACGGCCATGACCCAGGCGCTGATGACCCAGTGCCTGGTGCACCTGTTCCGGTCCCTGCCCGAGGACGACATCGCACAGCTACCGTGGCTTGCGGCGTTGCACGACCCGCGCCTGTCCCCGGCGATCGACGCCGTGCTGCAAGACCCGGCGACGGATCATACGGTGGAGTCCCTCGCCGAGGTCGCATCCATGAGCCGCTCATCGTTTGCCAGTCACTTCCACGAAACCCTGGGGCGCACGCCCATGAGTCTGGTCCACGACGTGCGGATGCAAACCGCCGCCCGGCTGCTGGAAGACCCGGAGCTATCCATCGACGCGGTGGCCGCACGGGTGGGCTTTGCCAGCCGCAGTCACTTTTCGAGCAGCTTTAAAAAGCATTCCGGAATATCCCCGGCCCGCTTCCGCGAACCAAGTGGCGGCGCCGCTCGGAAGAGTGCATAAGGGCGATCGGTCTGCCAGAGCAGATAACCCCCCCCGTCACCATACCGGGAGGTTTTTTATGACGCCCGTCATGGCAGAGGCCGCAGGTTTTGGTATGATGGGCCGGTTCCGCTTGTTTGTGCACGCTCCAGTGAGATAGACCATCATGTTCTCCCCCCCCCTTACCACCACCAAAACCATGATTCTGCTGACCGCAGGCACTGTCGCGGGGCTGACGGCGGGGGTGCCCGTGTGGCAGTCGATGGTGCAGGCAGGGTTTTTGGGGTTTGCCGTGGCGCTGGGGTATGTGCTGGGGGAGCGGGAAGTCCAGAACAAAGGCATTGCCGGGCGCGGTGGCTGGATTCGTACCAAGTGGCTGGTGGTCACCGGTGCCGCATGGGGCACGGTCATCGGTCTTTTGACCAGCACCGGCAAGCTGGTGTTTGAATACGGCGTCCACAGCGAAACTTTCGCCGTGCAGTATCCCCGTGGCAACACGTTCGGCCTGCTGGTGGAAGGGGTGGAGCCGACGGTTGGCGCCACCATCATCACCGGCGTGTTCATCGCCGTGGCCATGGGGCTGGCCTTCAGTATGCTCAAGGAAGAGGATGCCATGTGGTTCCTGCTGCCGTGGGCGGTGCCGCTGGGCTGGTGGACCGGGGCGGAGTCGCTTGCCATCGGCCAGGCGCTGGGCTATCTGCGCTTTGAATTTATCGGCCCGGCTCAGGTGCAGGGCATGCGGTTCGGCATTCCGTGGATGGAGTTCATGCTCATTTCCCGCTACATCTACCTGCGCGCAACCGGCGACCTGCAACGGCTGCGGGCCGAAATAAAAGCCATCGACGATGCCAAGTGGGCGGCGGCGAGGTCCGCTTCTTCCGGCACATCAAAACAAGCCGAGTTTTAAAGCGGAATGGGGAATATGCGTACAAGTCTGTTTCTTTTTGCACTGGCGTTGATTGCCACCTCAATGATGGCGGCTTCCGCCTGCCGGGAAGAAACCCCGGCCATGAAGAAAGCCAACCTGGGCCGGGCGCTTACCGAGCGGGGAAACCACGATCAGGCCATTGCCACCTTAAAGGAATCGCTCCGGCTCGATCCGGAACTGGTCATGGCCTACGAGCATCTGGGGCAGGCATATGAAGCCGTGGGCATGTATCCGGAGGCCATCGAGGCGTTTCAGGAAACCGTAAAGCGCGACCCGGTAAGAGACACCGCCCATACCTCTCTGGGGTGCTTGCTGCTGGCCAGCCACGGCTCCACAGCCGATGCGGAAGCGGCGTTGAACAAGGCGTTCGAGATCAATCAGACCGATAGCAAGGCACTGGCCTGCATGGGGGCGGTACACCTGAACCGCATGAACTTTGAAGGCACCATCGAGTACAGCAGCCGGGCGATTTCCCTGAACCCCCAGAACGTGCAGGCGCATCTGAACTTAGGCATTGCCTACGCCGAAACCGATGAGACCGAAAGGGCAAAAAAGGCCATCGAAACCGCCATCTCCCTGAACCCCGGCGATCCCGTGTTTGCCGAGCGCGCCCGCATGTTCCTGCAATCCGCCGAACATCCTGATGTAGAAGGCGGCCCCGGCGACCACGGCTAAGGCAGCCCCCCCGCTTTTCCTTTATGCCGTAATTCCGTGCATAATGGGGGGATTACACCCATGAAAAACCGAATCAACGAACTCAAGGTACGCCAGACCGAACTGGGCGCCATCCAGTCCGCCGCGCGGGTGCTGGACTGGGACCAACTCACCCACATGCCAAAACAGGGGGGAGCCGCCCGTGGCAGGCACCGGGCGGTGCTGTCCGAGCTGATCCACGAACGGGCCACGGACGCCGCACTGGGCAAACTCCTGAATACACTGCAAAACAGCGAAGCCGACCTGTCCGACGATGATGCCGCCCTGGTGCAGGTTTCCCTGCGCGACTTTGAACAGGCCATCCGTCTGCCCGCAAAGTTCGTCAGCGATTTTGCCGCCCACTCCGCAGAAAGCTATGGGGCCTGGGCGAAAGCCAGAGAAGCCAACGATTTTTCCATCGCCCTGCCGTACCTGGAAAAGACGGTGGAGATGAGCCGGGAATATTCCGGCTTTTTCCCCGAGGCCGCCCACGTGGCCGATCCGCACATCGACCGGTCCGATCCCGATATGACGGTGGCCCGCATCGCCCCCCTGTTTGCCGAACTCAGAGCCGGGCTGGTGCCGCTGGTGGCCCGCCTGACAGCCGGTGATCCGGTGGATGATGCCTGTCTGAACGGGACGTTTCCTGCCGCAAAACAGGTCGATTTTTCCCGCTTTGTGGCGGGCATGTACGGGTTTGATTTTTCCCGTGGCAGGCTGGATGAAAGCCTGCACCCGTTCACCATTCGCTTTCATGGGGACGACGTGCGTATTACCACCCGGGTGCGGGAGGCCGATATTTCCGACTGCCTGTTCTCCACCCTGCACGAGGCCGGGCACGGTATGTACGATCAGGGCATTGAGCGGGCGTTTGGCGATACGGCGCTGGCTTCCGGCGTCTCTTCCGGCGTGCACGAAAGCCAGTCGCGCCTGTGGGAAAATCAGGTGGGCCGCTCCCGCGCTTTTTGGCAATACCTGTACCCGAAGCTGCAAACGGAATTTCCCGAACCGTTTAAAAGCCTGCCGCTGGACCGCTTTTACCGGGCCATCAACCGGGTGGCCCCATCGCTCATCCGCACCGACGCAGACGAGGTGACCTATAATCTGCACATCATGCTGCGCTTTGATCTGGAACTGGAACTGCTCACCGGAAGTCTGACGGTCAAAGACTTGCCGGAAGCGTGGAACGCCCGCATACAGGCCGATCTGGGGGTCACGCCGCCCGACCCTTTGCGCGGCGTGTTGCAGGATATCCACTGGTATGTGGACCATGTGGGGGGCGCGTTTCAGGGCTATACCATCGGTAACCTGGCTGCCGCGCAACTGTTCGGCAAGGCGCTGGCCGACCACCCGGAAGTGATGGACGAAATGAGGTCCGGCCGGTTTGACACGTTAAAAAAATGGCTGATGGAGAATATCTGGCGGCACGGGCGCCGGTATGCGCCGGACGAGTTGATCAAAAACGCCACCGGTAGCGACCTGTCGGTGGCACCGTTTATGACCTATCTGGAAGAAAAATACGCGCCGCTTGCCGGGGCGTAGGCCAGGGGGATGACTGACGACTGCTGGATACTGACCGACGGCCGCGCCTCCATGAAGAACCAGTGCCTGGGGCTGACCGAGGCGCTGGGAATGGACGCGGTGGAAAAAACCGTGCACCTCAAAAGCCCATGGAAGTTCTTGCCCCCCGGCCTGTGGCTGTGGCCATTTGCGGCTTTGGGGCCGGGGAGCGATACGCTCACTCCCCCGTGGCCGCGCCTGCTGGTGGCTGCGGGGCAAAAAACCGCCGCTCTGTCTGCGGCTATTCGCAAGGCCAGCGGCGGCAAGACGTTTACCGTGCAGGTAGAAAGCCCCGGCATGTCGCCCCGAAACTTCGGGCTGGTGGTGCCGCCCCGGCACGACCGGCTGTCCGGTCGAACCGTCTTTTCCACCCCTTGCGCCATGCACCGGGTCACGCCCGCCCGCCTGAAACAGGCGGCGGAAGATTTCGCCCCTCAATTAAAACACCTGCCCCGGCCGTTGGTGGCGGTGCTGGTGGGCGGCTCCAACCGGGCGTATCAATTTACCAACGCAGTGGCCGATACCCTGTGCGACGGGCTGGAAAAAATGGCCGCAGCCGGATGCGGGTTCGTGGTCACCATGTCCCGCCGTACCGGACCGGAAGCCGAAAAACGGATCCGGGCGCGCATGAAAAAGCTTCCAGCGCTGGTGTGGGACGGCAGCGGAGACAACCCGTACTACGGCTACCTGGCCCTGGCCGATCACATTGTCGTCACCTGCGACTCGGTGTTGATGGCCTCGGAGGCGGTCGCCACGGGCAAGCCGGTGCACGTGCTGCAACTGGAAGGGGAGGGGGGCAAATTTGCGCGCTTTCACAGGGCACTGGCGGAGGACGGCATCACCCGGCCGTTTACCGGCAGTATCGAGCACTGGCACTACGCCCCGGTCAACGCCGCCGCCACGGTTGCCGATTTGGTGCGCCGCGAGCTAGAATCGGGTGGATATACCGGGGGGTAGCGGGCCGCGTATCGTTATCAATGGGGCAGGTCCGCCCCGCAACACATGGAGAGGTAATGCCATGGGCACAATGCAACTGGATATTCTGCGCCAGGCCGAGGTCGTGCGGGAACCGTTCACCTTCTTTGCCGCCCCCGGTTTTCTGGACAAGGCGGCCATGGAGGCCATCAACGCCGACTTTCCCAACATCAAGCGGGGCGGCAGCTTTCCGGTCAGTGAACTGGACTACGGCCCGGCCTTCGCTGCCCTGCTGGACGAGGTGCAAAGCGATGCATTCCGGGAGGCCATGGGCGAAAAATACGGCATTGACCTGTCGCCGTACCCGCAGATGATCACCGTGCGTGGCCAGTGCGTATCCAAGGACGGCCGCATCCACCCGGATACCGACACCAAGGTGGTTACCTGCCTGATCTATTTAAACCGGAGTGACTGGGACAACCCTTCCGGGCGGCTGCGTATGCTGAACAGCGCCACCGATCTGGAAGATTACATCGTGGAAGTGGCCCCGGAATGGGGCACGCTGCTCACTTTCCTTCGGGCAGACAATTCCTATCACGGCCATCATAAGTTTGAGGGGGAGCGCCGCTCCATCCAGATCAACTGGGTGACGAGCCAGGCTGTGGTGGATAAGCAACTGTCCCGCCATCGCATGAGCGCGCGGCTCAAAAAGCTGGTGCCGTTCCGATAGTCGTGGCGGGGGACAGCACAAACAGGGCAACGGTAGGAGATAGACAGAAGTGAACCGTAAAGCCAAGATGATCTGCACCATCGGTCCCGCTGTCGATACCCCGGAGGCGATAGCGGAACTGGTGGCGGCGGGCATGGACGTGGCGCGCCTCAACTTTTCCCACGGCAGCCACGAAACCCACAAAAAACTCATCCGCATCATCCGCCAGGTCTCCGAACGGGTGGGCAAGCCCATCACTATTTTGCAGGACCTTCAGGGACCCAAAATACGCATTGGCAAGTTTGCCGACGGGCCGGTTACTGTGGTGCCGGGGGCCACGTTCACCATCACCACCGAAGAGATGCTGGGGGACCATCAAACCGTTTCCACCCCGTACCAGAACCTGCCCCACGACGTCACTCCCGGCAGCAATATCCTGTTGCACGACGGCCTGATCAAACTGAAGGTGACCGGTATCGACGACAAGTCGGTGATCTGTCAGGTGATCGATGGCGGCATCCTTGCCGACCGCACCGGAATTACCCTGCCCGGCGTGCATATTTCCGAGCCGTCCCTGACGGACAAGGACAAGGACGACCTCATTTTCGGCCTGGAGGAGGGGGTTGATTGCGTGGCCCTGTCGTTCGTGCGCGATGCGAGCGATATTGTGGCGCTGCGCAGCTTCATGGGCGACCGCAAGGTGCCGATCATCGCCAAACTGGAAACCACCGAGGCCATTGAAAAGCTGGACCCCATCGTCGATACCGCCGACGGCGTGATGGTGGCCCGGGGCGATCTGGGCGCGCAGATTCCCGCCGCGCGGGTGCCCATGGTGCAAAAGCACATCATCGAAAAATGCCACAACGCCGGTATTCCGGTGATTACCGCCACCCAGATGCTGGACTCCATGATGACCCAGCCCACCCCCACAAGGGCCGAGGCGTCCGATGTGGCCAATGCGGTGTTTGACGGCACCGATGCGGTGATGCTGTCGGGAGAGACGGCGTTTGGCAAATATCCGATCAAGTCAGCCGAAACCATGGCAGAGATTATTTGCGAGGCGGAAAAGACGGACTATTTCCGCTTGGGGGAACCGGTTTCGCAGGAAGAAGAACTGACCGGCGCCCAGGCCATCTGCCGGGCCGCCTGGTACCTGGCCGACGGGGTGAACGCCAAGGCCATCGTGGCGTTCACCACCACCGGCCTGACCGCCCGGTTGATCAGCAAATACCGCCCCAAAGCAAAGCTGGTGGCATTCACTCCGTTTCCCCACGTGCTGAACCAACTGGCCCTCTTATGGGGCGTGGTGCCCATGCAGATGGATGTGGAGCACGAGGTGGAACGGGCCATCGGTTACATGGCCGAGCGGCTGGCTGCAGAAAAAATTATCGAGTCGGGCGATACCGTGGTGGTCACCGCCGGTTCCACCGTCAAGGCGGGCGGCACCAACCTGCTACGCATCTACACCCACGTTTAATGTCGTTTGCAGGTACGCCGGAACCGCCGTACTGGGCGGTCATCTTCACCTCCCGGCTGAAAAAGAAAATCCACGGCTATGCCGAAACCACCCGGCAGATGGAGGAACTTGCCCGGAAACAACCGGGTTTTCTGGGGGTGGAGAGTATTCGGGACGAAAACGAAGGCATCACCGTCTCTTACTGGGAGAGCGAACAGGCCATACGGGACTGGAGAGACCACCCGGAGCACAGAGCGGCGCAGGCAAGGGCCGGAGAGTGGTACGATGCGTACCGGGTTCGTATTTGCAAGGTAGAGAAAGATCATGACGCCCGAAATTGACCGACTGGACCATCTGGTACTGACCGTGAGCGACATCGACGCCACCTGTGATTTTTATGAGAAGGTGCTGGGCGCGCGCCGGGTCACCTACGGGAAAGACCGGAACGCCATCAGCTTTGGCCGCCTGAAGCTCAACCTGCACCCGAAGGGCGGCCCCATTGAGCCCCATGCGGCCCATCCCACCACCGGCAGTGCCGACATCTGCCTGATCACCACCACCCCGATCACGCTGCTGGCCGAACACCTGCTCTCCTGCGGTGTCAGGGTGGAGGAAGGGCCAGTGGAACGGGTGGGGGCGCGGACCCCGCTCCGCTCCCTTTACATTCGCGACCCGGACGGCAACCTGGTCGAAATTTCCAACGAAATATAGGGCCTGTGCCGTTCACTCCCTTCCACTTTGGTCCCGGAGTGTTTTTCAAATCGGTCATGTTCCGGCAGTACAGCCTGTCGGTATTTGTATTTACCCAGATACTCATCGACCTGGAGTCGGGCTACCACCTGTTCCGGCAGGAGTGGCCGGTACACCGTTTTCTGCATACTTTTCCGGGGGCCACGCTCATCGCGGGCGTGGCGGTCTTTGCCGGGCCGCCCGTGTGCCGTCGGGTCATGGAAAAATGGAACCGCATCAACAAAAAAGACCCGGCCCTGCAGCTGGACACCCATATCACCCGCCGTCAGGCCGTGTGGGGGGCGTTTATCGGGGCGTACAGCCACGTGATTCTGGACGGTGTCATGCATCAGGACGTGGCGCCGTTTGCCCCCCTGTCCGATGCCAATTTCCTGCACGGGCTGGTGAATATGGGCCTGTTGCACCTGATCTGTTTGATCGCAGGCGGCGTGGGGCTGATCGCGCTGGGATTCCGAAAACTTGCGGGCGGGAACGTTTCGTCCGAAAAATAGGGTCATGAGTTCGCTTGTCCCCGGCATCCGCACCCCCTGGGTCATCGCCCATCGGGGGGCGTCCGCCGATTTTCCCGAAAATACCCACCCGGCGTTTGAGCAGGCGGTATCGCTCCCCATTGACGCCATGGAACTGGACCTGCAATTGAGCCGCGATGGCGTCCCCATCGTCTGGCACGACCGTACCTTAAAGAAGGCGGGACGGCCCCTTCGCAGGGTGAGGGGCCTTGCCGCTGCCGAAATCGCCCGGCTGGATGCGGGGGCGTGGCGCGGGGAAAAATTTGCCGGTACCACCATCGCCACCCTGGACGAGGTGCTGGAGCGGTACGCGTGGAAAACGCCGCTCATGCTGGAAATCAAGCTGCGCGGCGGGCTTCGATCTCTAAGGCAACACGAGAAACTGGCCGAAACGGTAGCCAGACGGGTTGTCGCCATGGGCCTGTCCGAGCGGGTGTTTATCCTTTCGTTCGGGCTTTCCGTACTGGAATCGGCCATGGCGGTGGCCCCCGAACTACGCTACGTTTTGAATTTGAAGGAACCGCCCGTCATGAGTGAGTCTTTTATCCGGCGCATCCGCCCCCTGTATGCCCTGTGCCAGAAGGTGCAGGGGCTGGACGCGTCACTGGTCCAGGCCATCCACAAGATGGACAAGCCGGTGCTCACCTACACGGTGAACGATGAAAAAACGCTCCGGCACGCCCTGAGCGCCGGGGCCGACGGCCTGATCAGCGCCCGGCCTGCGTGGCTCGCAGAGCGATTGCACAACCCGGAGGGGGCACCTTGAAGAGAGATTTTGCCGGTCTGTCCGAAAAATTCGATCTGCTGGTCATCGGCGGCGGCATCTACGGCGCGTGGATCGCCTGTGACGCCGCCCTGCGCGGCCTGTCCGTGGCGCTGGTGGATCAGGGAGACTGGGGCTCGGGCACTTCCCAGTCGTCCTCCAAGCTGATCCACGGCGGCTTGCGCTATCTGGAAAATTTCAAATTCGGCCTGGTGCAGCGCTCTCTGGCGGAGCGCCGCAGGCTGGCCACCCTGGCCCCCCATCTGGTGCGCCCGTTGCGCTTTGCCCTGCCGTGCTACAAGGGCGACCGGGTGGGCAAGCTCAAGCTGGAAGCCGGGCTGTGGCTGTACGACCGGCTGGCCGGAGAAGATCAGCCGGTGCCGCCACACACCTCTTTTTCCCGCAGGGACGCCCTTACGCAGTACCCGTTTCTGGAAAAGGACGGCCTGCGCGGCGGCTTTACCTATGGCGACTGTGGCACCGATGACGCCCGCTTTACCCTGGAAGTGGTGGCCGGGGCGTGGGGGGCCGGGGCCGTATGCGTGAACCACGCAGAGGCGGTGGAGTTGATCCACGAAAACGGCAGGGTGGCCGGGGCCGTAATGCACGACCGGCTCGGGGGCGGCAGCGCGGAAGTGAAGGCCGCCGTGACCGTCAATGCCGCAGGCCCGTGGGGCACCCGGGTGAAAGGGCTGGATGCAACCGCCCAGGGTATGACCCGTCTGGTGAAAGGCGCGCATCTGGTATTGCCCAAACTGCCCACGGACGACGCCTTTTTGCTCACCACCCGCAGGGACGGGCGGGTGTTCTTTTTGATTCCGTGGTACGACCGCACCCTGGTGGGCACGACTGATAGCGATTATTCCGGTGATCCCGGTCAAGTGACCGTCACGCCGGACGATGTGGAATATCTGCTTTCCGAGGCGATGAATTTCGTCTCTGGCGCCGGCTGGACCGAGTCGGACATTCAGGGTGCCTTTGCCGGGGTGCGTACCCTGCGTAACGACCCCAACGCTTCGGCCACCGATCTGACCCGTGAATGGTCGCTGGAGATGCCTCAGGAGCGGCTCTTAATGCCGGTTGGCGGCAAGTTTACCTCTTCCCGTACCGAGGCGGGCATTACCGTGGAACGGGTCTTCTCTCTGCTGGACCGGAAAGCGGGCGTGTGCCCCACCAAGCGGCGGTTGTTCCCGTGGGCACCGGAGGGACTCTTTAATCCGTGGCTCAAAAAGGCAAGGGACAGCGGGGAAGACACGGGGCTGGACCGGGAAACCGCCGCTGGCTGCGCCCGCAGGTACGGTACCCAGGTGCAGACGTTGCACCTGCTGATTGCCGCAGACCCGCATCTGGCGCGCCGGATTGTGCCGGAACTGGCGTTCTGCATGGCCGAAGTGGTCCACGCGGTAAAAAACGAAACCGCCTGCACCCTGGACGATATCCTGCGCCGCCGTATGCCGCTTTCTATCCTGACCCCTCTGGACCACAAAGCCCTGTTGCGTGTGGCGCGTCTGGCTGCAAAAGAGCTGGGCTGGTCCGACGCGCAGGCCGGGCAGGCGGTCAAGACGTTTCCCGGCCAGTATGACCGTCGCCCTTGATCTGGGCAGCACCCGCCTGAAGGCGGCGCGGCTGACCGAAGCGGGTCGGGTCGTGCTGATCGACACGCGCCCCACGCCCCCCCTGACCGGCTCCGGGCTGATTCGTGAAGGCGACCCGGAAGCGTGGGTGGCCGCCGCCTCGGAACTGCTTGCCGAGGTATCGCTGGAACAGCCGGGCACCTCGCTGGCCATTGCCTCCCAGCGTTCCACGTTCGTGCTGTGGGAAAAGAGAAGTGGCAAAGCCGTCACCCCCATGGTGAGTTGGCAGGACCGCCGGGGGGAGCCGTGGTGCCGCGCCAATGCCAACAAAGCCCCGGAAATTACCGCCCGTACCGGGCTGACCCTGTCGCCCCATTACGTCGGCCCCAAGCTCGCGGTCATGCTGGAGAAAGAGCCGTCCCTGAGGGGGGGCATGGCCGCCGGGCGTATTTTATTCGGCACCCTGGAGACTTATCTCATCTGGCTATGGAGCGGCCGCCGGGTTCACCGCACCGATCTGTCCATGGCCGCCCGCACCCTCATGGCCGATCTGCGCGAACAGCGGTGGAGTGAAAAACTCCTGAATATGTACGAGGTGCCCGTCGAATGCCTGCCCGAGATTGGCCCCACGTCCGCCATGGCGGTGGTGCTCGATAACCATTTGACCATCACCACCAGCGTGGCCGATCAGGCAGCGGGGGCGCTTGCGGTACTGGGAGAGCGCACCGATACCGCCCTGGTAAATCTGGGCACGGGCGGCTTTGTGCTGCGTGTCGCCCCTGACGCAGAGAAGGTGCCACCGGGCTTTCTTTTAGGCCCCACGCGTCTGGAGGACAGTCAGATTGCCTATGCGGTGGAGGGCACCATCAACGCCATCGGCCCCACGGTGGAAGGGTTTGGCCCCGGCCCCACCCTGCAAACCGGTATCGATCCGGCCCCTTCCGGATTTTGCGTGCCCGATTCGGCGGGGCTGGGCTCGCCCCACTGGCGGGCCGACTTTACCACCAGTTTTTCGCCCCAGGCCAAACGGCTGATGATGCCTGACCTGCGGCGCGTGGTGCTGGAAGGCGTCGTATTCCGGGTAAAGGAAATTCTGGACGGCTTTGCCGGGCCGACTCCCATCACCACCCTGCTGTTGTCCGGCGGCATGACTTCGGAGCCGTTCCTTGGCCCGGCCCTGGCCGACTGCACCGGTATGAACGTGCAACTGCTGCACGAGCCGGAGGCCACCTTGCTGGGTGCGGCCCGTCTGGGCGCAGGTCAGGACCCGTATGCCGAACCCAACACCGAACCGGTCTCCCCGTTGAGCGGCCAGTACCTTGCCGACAAATACCGCCGCTGGCGCGGCTGGACCGCCACGCTGCTGCACGCGGACAGGGGACCGGATACACTGCAAAAATGACCTGCCGTGAGCGGTGGTAAAAATGATTACTTACCGGCTGCATATCCGGCTTGCCGAGCGCGTTACCGTGCAGGTGGGCAAACTGGGGCGGTTTATCTTTCCGGCAGGCCGGTATGTCTATACCGGTTCCGCCCGCCGGGGGCTGGAGGCCCGCATTGCCCGCCATCACAAAAAAGACAAACCGCTGCGCTGGCACATTGATTACCTGACCACGCGGCCGCAAGCGGAAATATTTCAGGTGGACCGCCTGGATATGCCGGAATGCGCGGCCAACCGCACGGTAGCGGGAGATATTATTGCGCCCGGCTTTGGCGCATCGGACTGCCGTGCCGGGTGCGGCAGTCATCTCAGATATATCGACGGGTAGGGGGGGGCGTCTCGGTATTCTCCCCCTTTTTCAACATGACGAAAATCATGCTGCCCCTATGGCAATGCACACGCCTGAGCCTGCCTTTTTTTGCCGACAGATAAAGTGCGAGTGGAATTTACAGGAGGTAAGAAAAACAGACAGGAGGTGCGGTGATGAAAACCGGAACAGCCAATCCGTCAAACAAAAAAATGAGTGTGGCGTTAACCTCCCTGCGTGGGCGCAAGGTGCCGCTTTTTGTGCGGGTCGATACCCGCCTTTCGGGGGTGGTGATGGACCTTGACCACGGTGGCAACAAGCCGGGGGTCGCAGAGAACAGCAGCGTGGGCGGCATGTTCTTTCGTACGGAAGACGGGCCTTTGGTGGGCAGTCACCTGTATTGCAGCCTGATTCAGGGGGAAGGGCCGGATGCGGTGCAACTGCACGCCGGGGGCACCGTCATGCACCGGCAAAAAAACGGTGTGGGCATCGCCTTCGACCGGATCACCCCCGAGGCGTTCAACGCCATCAGCGAACTGATTGCAAATACCGGCTGCTTTCTGCTGGAGCCCACCGAAAAACACCCTGCGATCCAGAAACAAAGGCGTGAGCGGCCAAGGAAAAGGCGGCAGAAAAGGTGGGCGGATGCCCAGGCGCGGGCCGCGTAGAAGGGCGGTCCTGACTTAACCGGGAGCGTTTGGCGCTCCCGGTGCACGGCGGTATCCGGCTACGTACCAAAAAAGAAATAGGTATAGATACGGAAAGAAAGTGCCGATAAATTAGGCATGAGAGTCCGTCCAGCCAAAGAAACCACCATCCCGTCCATGCGGGAGGTACGCGTGGATGTGAAAGAGGCATTGATTGCCGCCATCCTGATCGTTGGTGCGCCCAAGCCTGTATACGGGTGGGTGAGTACCTTAAATACCCAGGGAATGAAGCTGCGGAGCGATTATGTGCTGCCGCCGGACACCGAGTGCCGGTTTCGCCTGTTTACCCGGGAAAAACAGCCCATCGCCGACATGACCGGCTGGGTGGTGTACAGCAAGGACGGCAGCATGGCCGTCCAGTTCGACGCCCTGGGGGCCGCTGCCCAAAGCGCGGTGTCGGACACGATTGCCCGCTACTTCGCTACCTGAGCGCAGCCGGTCCCGTTTATCGCAGGCCGCCGTGCGGCCTACCCCAAAAAGCTGATTAGCACTCCGGCGGCAATGGCGCTGCCTAACACGCCGGACACGTTGGGTCCCATGGCCTGCATCAAGAGGTGATTGTTGGGGTTTTCCTCGGCACCCATCTTCTGCACCACGCGGGCGGCCATGGGTACGGCAGAGACGCCTGCGGCACCGATCATCGGGTTGATCTTGCCGCCCGAAAGCACGCACATGATCTTGCCCATGATCAGCCCCCCGGCGGTGCCGACGCAAAACGCCGCCAGCCCCAGCACCGAAATGCCCAGGGTCTGGGTGGTTAAAAACTCTTCGGCGGCAAGTTTGGAGCCGACCGACAGACCCAGGAAGATGGTGACGATGTTCAGCAACTCGTTGGATGAGGTTTTAAACAGACGATCCACCACGCCCGATTCGCGAAACACGTTGCCCACCACAAACATGCCTACCAGCGGTGCCGCCGACGGCACAATCAGAAAGGTGAGGACCAGCACGGCAAAGGAGAACAGGAGCTTTTCTTTGGAGGAGACGTGCCGCAACTGGGTCATCTCGATCACCCGCTCTTTTTTGGTGGTGAACAGGCGGATGATGGGTGGCTGGATAATGGGTACCAGCGCCATATAACTGTATGCGGCCACGGCGATGGCCCCCAGCAGGTGGGGCGCAAGCTTGCTGGCCACATAGATGCTGGTGGGGCCGTCGGCGCCGCCGATGATGGCAATGGCGCCTGCCTCTCTCAAGGTAAAGGTCATGTCGAGACCGGGTACCCAGCCGAGCATCAAAGCGCCAAGCAAGGTGGTAAAGATGCCCAACTGCGCCGCACCCCCCAGTAGCGCCAGCTTGGGGTTGGCGATCAGCGGGCCAAAGTCGGTCAGCGCGCCGATGCCCATGAAGATCAACAGCGGGAACAGGCCGCTTGCGACGCCCATGGAATAGAGTATGCCGATGATGCCGTCCGGCCCGGAAATGCCTGCCAGCGGAATGTTGGTGAGGATGGCCCCCATGCCGATGGGTACCAGCAGCAGCGGCTCATACCCCTTGCGGATGGCCAGAAAGACCAGCAGCGCGCCGACGGACATCATCAATATGGACCCCGGTGTGAGGTTCATGATGCCCATGTCGTGCACGAAATTCATGAGCGACTCTTTGCTTGCCACGTCACGTGTCAACGGCGGCAGCGCATCAACCGGGGCAGACGCCGCCCACGCGGAAGCACCCCCGGCAAGCCACACGCCCAGCACACTCCACACAATCTGACGCACACGCGCTAAAAACATAAAGACCTAGCCCACCATTAAGAGGGCTTGTCCGGGAGCCACGGTGTCTCCCTCTTTGGCCAGAATTTCCATCACCGTGCCGGAGTGGCTGGAGGAAACTTCCACTTCCATCTTCATGGCTTCCAGCACCATGACCACGTCGCCCACCTGCACCAGATCGCCCGCCTTGCAGGTGACCTTCCACACATTGCCGCCCATGGGTGCTTCCACCGGCTGTCCGCCCCCGGAGGGGACCGGGATCGGGGCCGCCGGGGTTTGCGGGGCGGCCGTAGCGGGGGTGATCTGCTGGATTTCCACGCCGTCGTGCCCTTCGGTCACGGTCACGTGGAACGGCTTGCCCTCTACGGTAACGGTGTAGTTGCCGGTCTCTCCCGAACCGCCGCTTCCCGTGGCCGGGTCCGGTTTGGGCATTTGCTCGGCGCGGGCCGCTTCCAGCTTGTCTGCATCGTCGCGCACCTCAAAATACGGTTTGGCCACCTTGGGGAAGATGGTGTACGACACCACGTCTTCCTCGCATTTGGCCATATCACCGATCTCTTTCCGGTGCGATTCCAGTTCCGGGTCGATCATGTCGGCCGGGCGGCAGGTCACCGCTTCTTCGTCCTTCAGCACCCGCTGGACCAGTTCGTCGAGAATGGGGGCGGGGGTCTTGCCGTACATGCCGCGCACAATGTCTTCGGTTTCACGGGTGAGTAGCTTGTAGCGCTCCCCCGACAGGATATTCATGACCGCCTGGGTACCGACGATCTGGCTGGTGGGAGTCACCAGCGGAATCCAGCCCAGATCCTCCCGCACCCGGGGGACTTCTTCCAGTACCTCCTGATAACGGTCGCTGGCGCCCTGCTCCTTGAGCTGGCTTTCCATGTTGGAGAGCATGCCGCCAGGCACCTGATAGATGAGCATGCGGGCGTCGGCCCCTTTCAGGCCCGATTCCCACGCGGACAGGTCTTTGTAGACCGTGGCGAAGTATTCGGCGATTTCGGCCAGTTTGGACAGGTCCAGCCCGGTATCGTATTCGGTGCCTTGCAGGGCCGCCACAATGCTTTCGGTGGCGGGCTGACCGGTGCCCATGGAGATGGAGCTGATGGAGGTATCCACGATATCCACCCCCGCATCCACCGCCCGTTGATAGGTGGCCACGGCGATGCCGGCGGTACAGTGGGAGTGCAGGTGCAGCGGCAGGTTGACCTTGCTTTTGAGGGCGGTGATCAGTTCAAACACCTGGGGCGGGCTGATCAGTCCCGCCATGTCTTTAATGCAGAGGGTGTCGCACCCCATTTCGGCCAGTTTTACGCCCATATCGACAAAGGCGTCGATGGTGTGTACCGGGCTGGTGGTAAAGCAGATGGTGCCTTCGGCGTGCTTGCCCTTGCGCTTGACCGTGCGGATGGCGGTTTCCAGGTTGCGTACGTCGTTTAGCGCGTCGAAGATGCGGAACACATCCATGCCGTTGTCGGCGGCAAGCTCGACGAACTTTTCCACCACGTCGTCGGCGTAGTGGCGATAGCCCACCAGGTTCTGGCCCCGCAGCAGCATTTGAAAGCGGGTGTTGGGCATGGCCTTGCGCAAGGTTTTCAGCCGTTCCCACGGGTCTTCCTTTAAAAAGCGCAGGCACGAGTCGAACGTGGCGCCGCCCCACATTTCCAGCGACCAGTAACCGATGTCGTCCAGTTGCCTGGCCATCGGCAGCATTTGTTCGGTACGCATACGGGTGGCCAGAATCGACTGGTGCGCGTCCCTGAGGACGGTTTCGGTGATCGCCAGCTTTTTTCCGGTCGCCTTGGCTTTGCTCATCTGCTTTCCTTTGCCCGGTCTTTATTTTTTACCACCGCACTACAGCGGGGCGGGTCAGTTTTTATTCTTTCCGTGTTCCTTGCGGAACCGGTTGATGGCGGCGGTAATCACCGCGGCGCGCATGGCGTCATCCGGCCCCCCTCGTTGTGCTCCGGCCAGCTTTGGGGCGGAATCTCCGGAAGCCGCCAGTCTACGGATTGCCTCTGTGGCCAGTATCAACAGGCACAGGAACAAAAATACCGTGCCCATACCCACGCCCATCAGGAACAGCCCGTCGAAAATTTCGTCCTTCAGCATTCGCAACCTTCGTGTTCCGTGCCCCACATCCGCTAACGGCGTGGTGACCCTGCGCCGATAAGGGCAGCATGCAGGGACGGTGCAGTCGTTTATTCACTAAATGAGTTGGCGCATTTTACACGGGTCTGGCCCCGATGGGGAAGCGGTGTTGCAAAGCAGTGCCCCATCGGCTTGACGCGAGGGGCTGGTTTCGGCATTAATGCGGGCGCTTGCAGAAGGAACTTGCAGGCCAAAAACAAAGGGAGCGGCATGCGGTATAAAGGCACTGTACATCGGCTGAGCGAAGGCGGACAGGGGATCATCATGCGGGAGGACGGCGTCAAGGTACGCATGCACTTCGCGCACATGGTGGGGGCGACGTTCAAGCACCTGAAGACGGGCGACACCGTGGAGTTTGATATCGAAGAGGGCCGTCGCGGCCCCGAAGCGCGCAAAATCACCCTGCCCGAAGACTGACCCGTGCGACCATCTGACCCAACGGCTATATGAACAGTATCCAACAGCGGGAAATGTGGAACACCAAGGTGGGGCTGGTGCTCGCCCTGGCAGGCAACGCCGTGGGGCTGGGCAACCTGCTGCGTTTCCCCGCACAGGCCGCCCAGAACGGCGGCGGCGCGTTCATGGTGCCGTACTTTATCTCGCTGGTGCTGCTGGGCATTCCCCTGATGTGGGTGGAGCTGGCCATGGGGCGGCGCGGCGGGGAGCACGGCTACGGCACCACGCCGGGCATGTTCGGCCTGCTGTGGAAACACCCGGCCGCCCGCTATCTGGGCGCTCTGGGCGTGCTGATCCCCACGGGCCTGGTGATCTATTACATGTATCTGGTGTCCTGGTGTCTGGGTTTTTCGTTCTTTTCCGCCGCCGGGTCGTACTTTGGCGAAACCACACGGGAGGGGATGGGGGCGTTTCTTTCCGGCTATCAGGGGGTGGAAAGCAACAGCCATTTTGGCGGCATCGGCGCGGCCTATTTCTTCTTTATGATCACCCTGGGGCTGAACACTTGGATTCTGTCTCGCGGGGTGGTGCGGGGCATTGAGGCGCTGGTCAAGGTGGCCATGCCGGTGCTTATGGTGCTGGGGCTTATTCTGGTGGCCCGGGTGTTGACCCTGGAGCCGCTTCCGGGCAACCCGGAAAGCTGGAACGTGGCCACCGGTCTGGGCTTTATCTGGAACCCGGATCTTTCCCAACTGTGGAACGCCAAAGTATGGCTGGCGGCGGCGGGGCAGGTGTTCTTTACCTTGAGCCTGGGGTTTGGCGCCATCCAGACCTATGCCAGCTACATCCGCGAAAAGCAGGACGTGGCCCTGACCGGCCTTGCCACCACATCGGTGAATGAAACCGTAGAGGTGATCATCGGCGGGGCACTGGTGATCCCTGCTGCCGTGGTATTTTTTGGGGTCGCGCAAACGCAGGAGATTGCCGCAGGCGGCACGTTCTCGCTGGGCTTCATGAGCATGCCGGTGATCTTTCAGCAAATACCGGGCGGGCAACTGTTCGGCTGCCTGTGGTTCCTGCTGCTGTTTGTGGCCGGAATTACCAGTTCTGTGGCCATGAGCCAGCCCGCCATGGCGTTTTTGCAGGACGAATTCCAGATTTCGCGCCAGAAGGCGGCCGTGGTGATGGGTGGCATTTTCTTTCTGCTCACCCAGCCGGTGATCTTCTTTTTGGGATACGGCTTTCTGGATGAACTGGACTTCTGGATCGGCACCTTCGGTCTGGTGGTCATGGCGCTGATGGAGATCGTCCTGTTTGCCTGGGTGTTCGGCATGGACAACGCCTGGAACGAGCTTACCCGTGGGGCCAGGGTGAAAGTGCCGAGGGTGTTTTATTACATCATCAAATATGTCACCCCGACGTTTTTGCTGATCATTCTGGGCATGTGGGGCTATCAGATGGGCATCGACGTGCTGCTCATGACCAATGCAGACCCGGAGGCGGTGCCGTATCTGTGGGGCGCGCGACTGCTGCTGTTGGGGATACTGGCAGCCATTCTGTTCGGCGTCCACCGGCGCTGGGGCGGCAAGCCCATGGACGAGAAGGAGTATTCGCCATGAGCGAAAATGCACTGAACTGGGCCGGGGCGCTGTTCATGTTCGTCAGCTGGGCCACCATCCTGTCGTTACTGGTCTTTTGCTTCAGCCGCCTGCTGAACAAAGACTAAAAATCGCACCGGGCGAATGCATCGAGCCTGATATAATCGGCACCGATGCGGCGCTTACCCGACATTTCCACGAATCCCCCAAAATTGCGTATGCGGGATCTCCTTGGCAACGAGCGCGGGGTGGCCCTGGTGCTGGCCCTGCTTGCGGTGGTGATGATTACGGCCATCGTGCTGGAGTTTGACTTCCGCACCCGCCTGGATATGCGCGGGGCCGCCAACTTTCGCGACGATACCCAGGCCTACCTGCTGGCCGATTCCGCGGTAAAGCTGGCCCGTGTCCTGCTGGTGGATGAAGACAAGAACAAGAACGTCGACCACATGGACGATTCGTGGGCACAGGCGGCGGCATTTGCCAACACCCCGGTGGGCGGCGGCACCGTGACCCTGGTCATTGAGGACGAGGACGGCAAGCTCGACCTGAACCGCCTGGTCAAAACAAACCCGGCCACAGGGAAAGAGGACCCGGACCTGAAACGGGTGGACATCTTCTACCGGCTGCTGGACATTCTGGAGGTGGAGTCGGACGAGGCGAACACCATGGTCGATTCGTTGATCGACTGGATTGATGGCAATAGCTACGCATCGTCCTACGGTGCGGAAGATTCCCACTACGAAAACCTGGATGTGCCGTACCGGTGCCGCAACGGTGCCCTGCGGACCCTGGATGAACTGCTGCTGGTGCAGGGGTTTGACGCCAAAAAGCTGGAATTGATCAGCCCCCATGTGACCGCTATCTGGGAGGGGGCGATCAAACCGGCAGCGTCTAACTCCAAGGCGGGAATGGTGAATATCAATACCGCCTCGACGGAGTTGCTGATGGCCCTGCACGAGGATATCGACGAAAACATAGCCGGCGCCATCTACAGCGCCGCCCGGGACGATGACCCGTTCATTTCCAATAGCCCGCAACACCTGTCGTCTCAGGTGACCACACTGGAATCCGGTGGCAACCTCGCTCAGGAGTTAAAAGCCGTAATCCGGGTCAACAGCGAGCATTTTTCGGTGATGGCGCGGGGCCAGGTGGGAGATACGGTACGTACGGTGCGCGTGATACTGCATCGCCCCCAGCCCCCCAAACAGGGGGAGAAGATCAAAGTCATTTCCTGGCGGGTGGAATAGGGCAACCGGCCCCGATCTGCCCGATATCCGGCGCGTGTGTTCCCGTGCATCCTGTTCCCACAGGTTTCCGTTTTGTGGCAAGCCAGTTCCCTGTCCCACGGGCGCGAACCCCTCGCCTACGGCCCCCATGCCACCGTCCGGCCCGCTTAAAAACAGTGAAAAACAGGCCGTTGCACGGCGATCCAGTCAAACGGCACCAAACATGCATTTTTTCCGGTGCACCCTTTTGTTTTATGTATAGCCAAGCTCTCAAACCCCTACTTTCCGGCGCTGAACCCTGCACCCCCAGACGTTCCGGCATCCGGCTGCGTGCGCTTGCCGCCCTGTTTGGCCTTCTGCTTGCCGGGTGCGGTGGCGGCGTGGGAGGCGGTGGCGTGGGGGCGGCGGTTTGTGTGAGCAGCGGCACCAGTGTGGCGGGCGCGGTGCTGTACCAGGACCGGCAGTACGACCTGGACGGCTTTATCGATCGCCCCATGAAACCGGTGCGTTACGCCACAGTGGAATTGTGGCAGGAGGGCCGTTCCCAGCCTGTTGCCACCGGTCGTACCAACGGTTCCGGCGGCTTTTGCATCACCACCGCCCAGAGCCTTTCCCAGGCCTATGTACGCGTGAAAGCCGAGGCGCTTGTTGAGGGACGGCAACTTACCGTTACCGACAACTTCGGTCGGATCTACCACGTGGAAACTGATCCCGTCTACATTACGGACGGGGAGATAAACACCGTTCCCACCGTGCAGATCGAAGAAGGCACCCAATGGATCGTAAACGGATTCCCTGTGGATGTGCTGGGCGGCGCATTCAACATTCTGGACGTGATGACGTCGGCCACCCGGTTTGTGGGTCAGCGCTGGGGACAGGATCTGGGCAACATTACCGCCCAGTGGGCGTCGAACCTGGGCGGCACCCACTACCACCCCGGTCAGGCCCGGCTCCACATCGGCGGGCTGAATGCGGGTGATTCCAACGAATACGACGACGACATCATCCTGCACGAGTTCGGGCATCATGTGATGCACACGATTTCGCGCGATACTTCTCCGGGCGGACAGCACTTCATCAACGGCTATACCTACGATGTGCGGCTGGCCTTTTCGGAAGGGTTCGCCAGCTTCTTTTCCACCTTGCTGCGCGACATCGAGCCGGGAGCGTATTCCAACCGGTCGACCATGCGGGCCTCCATGGTCGACGCCTTTTCCCTGACCGAAGGCGGCACTGGCGCGTTGCGTTTCGCCTATGAACTAAGCACTCCCCAGGCATACGTGCCGGACAAACGGTCGTACACGGGGGAACCGGAGCCGGTGACCCCCGCCAAGTTCACACAACTGGTGAAACGCAACACCAGCGAGGTGTCGGTGGCGGCGGCCCTGTGGGATATCTATGCGGGCACCAGCGCCTTTACCGGCGTCGGCCAGGATGGCATTCTGGACCTGATCCTTGCCATTCCCGGAAGCTACCCGGACGGCCAGATCGGTTTCAGCCAGTTCTGGGAGGTGGTCCGGCACAGCACCCGTTTTTCAGCCGATGAACTCAAAAAGGTTCGCAATCACCTGATAAGCGATCGGAAAATGGCCCTGATCCCCGACGTCTGGGGCGTGGACGGCACGGTGGGGCAGGTGCTTGCGCTTGAAGGTACAGACCCGACCGGCTACAGCCGCCACCTGTTTGCGGGAGTCTCATCCAAAACATCCTCCGGGCACTCCCTGTTTCCCGCCAGTGAAGAGGTGCCGGATGTGGACTTCTTCATTCTGGAGATAACGAATCAGGACGAGTTTGTCATCACCACCACCCACATCAACAACGGCACCGACACCTATATGGAACTGCTGGCTGCGGACGGCACGACGGTCATCGCCGCCAACGACAACTATATTCCGCATGTCCTGTTTCTGGGCTATCTCGATTCGGGCGAAGCAGAGTTGATTTCATTTACCGAATATTTCGGCAGTTGCTTCCCCAACCTGATCGACTGGCCCTGGGGAATCTGGTCTGAAGCCCAGGATGGGTTTATTCGTCCCAACATCTGCCCCCCCAACGCCGCCAACCCGCTGACTGCGGGGCTGGAGGCGTTTGAGATACCGGAATACCTGGCTTCCCGCATCACGGCGGAACTGGCTCCGGGCACCTATTACATCCGCGTGACCTCCTCGGCCACCCGCCCGCCCTCGACCAGCCCGTACGGAGCGTACGACCTGCGTGTGGAACGGACTGCCAACCTGCCGTAACCTTTCCCGTCTTTTTTTTGAAAAACGCCCGGCGCTTGCCGCAAAGGGGGGCTGTTGTGCTACCCTTCGCCCGGCGTGCATCGCCATATTTCCCCCACCTGCCGAGGCGACCGTGTCCTGGTTCAGTAAACTCAGAAAGATCACCGCATCCAGCTCCGACCGCACAGAAATCCCCGAGGGGTTCTGGCTCAAGTGCAACGGCTGCAAGGAAATCATCTACCGCAAAGAGGTAGACAACAATTTCCGGATCTGCCCCAAGTGCAATTATCACTTCCCCATCTCTGTGGATGAGCGCATCAGCCTCATCTGCGATCCGGGGTCGTTCAAGGAAATGGGCACCACGCTCAAGAGCAAGGACCCGTTGAACTTCAAGGACTCCGTGCGCTACAAGGAGCGGGCCAGGCGGGCGCAAAAAAAGACCGGCAAGGGAGACGCCCTGGTCAGCGGAGACGCCGCCATCCACGGCCACCCGGTGGTGATCGGGGTCATGAACTTCGATTTCATGGGCGGCAGCATGGGTTCCGTGGTGGGAGAGCTGGTCACCCGCGCGGCCGAACGCGCGCTGGAACACCGGGTGCCGCTGATCCTGTTTTCCGCATCCGGCGGCGCGCGCATGCAGGAGGGGATTCTGTCGCTCATGCAGATGGCCAAAACCAGCGCCGCCATCGCCCGGCTGGGAGAGGCAAAACTGCCGTATATTTCCGTGCTGACCGACCCCACCTTCGGCGGCGTGGCCGCCAGTTTCAGCATGCTGGGCGATATCCATATTGCCGAGCCCGGCGCCCTGATCGGCTTTGCCGGCCCCCGGGTGATTGAGCAGACCATCAAACAAAGCCTTCCCGAGGGATTTCAGCGTTCCGAGTTTCTGCTGGAACACGGGATGGTCGATATGATTGTGGACCGAACCGAACTGCGCGACACCCTGGGCCGACTGCTGGCATTTTTCGGCCTGAGTGCAGCCCAGGTCTGACCCGTACAGGAACCGGTTTGGGCAGCGCCCCCACCCCTCAACCCGAAACCATTCGCAGCCGTGCTGACGTGGACGCGCTGCTGAACCGGTTGACCCGCTTCGGCATCAAGCTGGGGCTGGATATCCCCGTCCATCTACTTGCCGAGCTGGGAAACCCGCAATCCGCCTATCCGTCCATCCACGTGGGCGGAAGCAACGGCAAAGGCTCCACGGTGCTGCTGGCCGATGCACTATTGTCCGGCATGGGGCTCACTGTGGGGCGCTATACCTCGCCGCACCTTGTCGACCTGTCGGAACGCATCACCATTTCCGGTGTGCCGATTGCCGATCGGGAACTGATCCACTGGGCGGGAAAGGTGGCCGCTCTGGCCGCCGGCATGGAGGCGCCGTCTACCTTTTTTGAGGCGGTTACCGCCATGGCGCTGGCCCACTTTGCAGGCAGGGACGGGCGCCCACCGGTGGATGTGGCGGTGGTGGAAGTGGGGATGGGCGGACGGCTGGACGCCACCAACGTCATCACCCCGAAGGTATCGGTGATTACCAACATATCGCTGGAACATACCGAGTATCTGGGCGGTACGATCATGCAGGTGGCGGCGGAAAAGGCGGGCATCATCAAATCCGGGGTGCCGGTGGTGACCGGTGCGTCGGGACCGGCCCTGTCCATCATCCGGGAGCGGGCGCAAGAAGTGGGCGCACCCCTGTATGTGCTGGGCAGCGATTTTGATGTGGTGGGGGGGGAGATCTTCTCCTACCACGGCATCCGCACCAATTATGCCGGACTTTCTTTGGGGCTTGCCGGGGCTTACCAGCGCGCCAACGCGGCCCTGGCGCTGGCCGCCACCGAACTGTTTTTTCCCAAAGGCGTGTCGGTGGCTGAATCCGTCGTGACCACGACGCTGGCAGACGCCCGCTGGCCCGGTCGGCTGGAAGTGGCCAGAAACACGCCACGGGTGGTGCTGGATGCCGCCCATAACGCCGCCGCCGCCCGTGCACTGGCCGGATATCTGGACAGCAGACGGCAGGACGGCCCCCTGCATCTGGTGCTGGGCGTACTGGCCGATAAGGACCTGGATGAAATATCGGCCCGCTTGATGCGCTTTGCCGAGCAGGTGATTATCACCGCACCCCAAAGCCCCCGCAGCGCCGATCCGGCGGCACAGGCCGAAGAGATTTCCGGGCGGCATCCGCGCATATCTGCCGTCCCGAAGGTGACCGACGCGGTGGATACGGCCATTCGGGATGCACAGGCAGACGGTGGCTGGGTGCTGGTGGCAGGCTCCATCTATACCGTGGGAGAGGCCCGGTCCCACCTGTTGGGAAAAGGGGCAAGCGGGTGATGCCGGGCACGTTGCGAGTCATCGCTTTGTTGTGGCTGCTCTTTGTGCCGGGCCTTGCCCACGCCCTCAATCTGGCCGCTCACGGCGAGGGTGAGTCGGGTGAAATCCAGATGACCGCCGACCGGGTGACCCACGACCCGGAGTCCAACCGGGTATCCGCCGAAGGCCATGTGGTGGTCACCCGCGGCGGTACCCGCCTGACCGCCCACAAACTGGTGTGGGACCGGGGAACGGCAGTGCTGGAGGGATCAGGAGACATTGTTGTCGTGGACGGCGAACACCGGCTGGAGGCGGCTTCCATCGTCTGGCGGCTGAACGATGCCACCGGCGAGGTGCGCGATGGCGAACTCACCCTGGACGGACGCTACCACCTGCAAGGGGCGCTCATCCGCAGAACCGGTGCAGATCGGTACGAAATGGCGGACGGCCTGTTTTCCACCTGCGCCTGTGTGGAAGGGAAAAGGCGGCCCTGGTCGATTACCGCCCGCCACCTGCGGGCGCGGGTGCAGGGGACGCTGGTGGCGAAAGGGGTACGCTTTCGCATCAAGGACGTGCCGGTGTTTTACGCCCCGGTCTTTTTCTTTCCCACGTCGCCCCGCCAGACCGGGCTGTTAATCCCCTCCATGGGCTCCGACAGCCGCAACGGATTTCGCTTTGTGCAGCCGTTTTACTGGGCCATCTCCAACTCCCACGATCTGACCGTGGCCTATGACCATCGTTCCAGGCGGGGACCGGGGGGGGCGGCCACCTACCGGTACATGCTCTCCCGCTACAGTCAGGGCGAAATCCGTACCGCCGGGATCAAAGACCGGGAGACCGGCAACCGCAGCGGCGAACTGCACTGGCGGCACGCCACCCGGCGGGACGACGGCTGGTCGTTCTATAGCGATGTACACGGCGTGAGCGATCGGGATTACTTTCGCTCTCTTTCCGACGGTATCGAACAGCGCACCGACGACAGTCTGGAATCCACCGTGAACCTGGCCCGCACGGGCGAAAACCGGTCCATGACCGTGGCCGCCCGGCGCATTACCAGTCTGGTGTCCAGCGGCACCACCACGGTGCAGCAACTGCCAAGGCTGCGGGCCGAGCAGTTCGACCGCAAGCTCGGACGTCTGCCGCTCTGGGTGGGGGCGCGTCTGGACGGGGCCTACCTGTACCGGGAAGTGGGGGAGCGCACCACGCGCATCGATACAGGGCCGTACATGACCGCCCGCATCCCCCTGTTTGGTGGTCGCCTGGCGCTGGTGCCCCGGGCGGAGGCGCGGCTGATCTGGTATTCCGACGTGGCCCCCGGAACAGACGGGCACGTGGCCGAAATCTACCCCCTGTCCACGGCGTTGTCCGGTCGCATTGCCGGTCGCCTGTTTGGCCGTGTTCACCAGGTTGTGCCGTCGGTCACCTACCGCTTTGTGCCGGTCAACCGTTCCGACGCAACCGATTTCGACATGCTGGAGGCCATCGACCGCGAGCACGAAGTGGTGTTCCGGCTGGATCAGCAATTAGGCACGCTGAACTGGCGGATCACCACCCCGTACGATCTGGAAGAACACCGTATCGAACCGGTGCGTTCGGAGCTTTCCGCCCTGTGGCTGCGCGGGCTGCTGCACCTGGACACCTTCCACGGGCCGGAAGATGGCCGCATCGAGCGCATTGCCGCCGACTGGGCGGTGGAAGGCCGGTTCGGCCATTTTTCCGTCGGCGAACTGTACGACCGGGGCGATGTGGCCGTCGGCACGGCGCTCACCCCTGGTGCGTTTCTGGGCACCCCCACCGGGGTCCGTACCCATGTGGAAACCTACGACGTGCTACTGCGTCTGTGGAAAGGCTGGTACGTGGACCACCGCCTGCACTACGACGGGCGCGACCATCGGTCCGTGGATGCCCGCTACGGCATCGGCTACGAAGGCAGTTGCTGGCGCTTTGAAGTGGGCTACATCGACCTGCCCGACCGGGTCGTGGTGCGCTTCCGCATCGCCCTGTCCGGCGCAGGCGGCGACGCAGACGCTCCTCCCGCAGTGCGCCACCCCCTCTTCGGGTCTTTATAAACGGGCAGGGGGGCCACGGACTGTAGGGGAGAGTCGTCCACTGCACGGTCCACGTGGCGCTGCCCATGCCAACTGGCCATGTGCCCCGTGGCGGACGGGGTGACGTGGGGGTGGGTTGATAGGGGAGAGTCGTCCACTGCACGGTCCACGTGGCGCTGCCCATGCCAACTGGCC
>CBDUXI010000026.1:0-30390 GCA_965371175.1 uncultured bacterium | reverse complement strand
CCTCTGGATTCCCGCGTACGCGGGAATGACCATTGGGACGGCGGCGGAGATGCCGTCATATCCAAGGCGCGTGAAGCGGAACGCCCGGAGGCGTAGCGTGCTACGGTGAGGACGTATCCGTGAGCGGCAACGAAGGAGAGGGCGGCATATCCTCTGGATTCCCGCGTACGCGGGAATGACAATCGGGACGGCGGTGGAGATGCCGTCCTATCCGAGGCGCGTGAAGCGGAACGCCCGGAATCGTAGCCTGCTACGATGAGGACGTATCCGTGAGCGGCAACGAAGGAGAGGGCGGCATATCCACCGCCGTATTGACCAGTTTGCAAAATCCTCCGTATCATATGCCGTTGTGTGGGGCCGGGTACCCACATCGTCGGGCCGGATGCCCGGATGACAACAAAACACGATGATGGAACATATGCGACGCACGATGCTCAAATCCAAGGTTCACCGGGTCACGGTGACCGAGTCCTGCCTGCACTACGAAGGCAGCTTCACCCTGGACGAAGCGCTCATGGAGGCCGCCGACCTGGTGCCGTACGAGCGCATCGAGATCTATAACATTAATAACGGCCAGCGCTTCGCCACCTATGTGATCCCCGGTGTCCGGGGTGCGGGAGACGCCTGCATCAACGGCGCCGCCGCCCGCCTGGGCGACAAGGGCGATCTGATTATCGTGGCCTCGTACACCGATCTGGAAAAAGACGAAGTGGACGACTTCTCCCCGGTCAACGTGTACGTGAACGCCGATAACAGCATCCGCCAGACGGTCACCGGCGTGGTCACCGCCCCATTCACCCCCTACCCCCGGCGGGGCGGCGGATAAGCAGCCTTCTCCTTTTTTTGTAAATCAGAGGCCACGCTGGGACACGGTCATGTTCCATGTACCTCGATCTGCCAACCAACAGAGCAAAGCCACGCGGCCTGAAAAGCTGCCCATTGCGGCCTCTGATTTACAAAAGCGCGCCTTGGATAAGACCGCTTCTCCACCGCCCGCCACGGGTGGCCTGAAAAGCTGCCCTTTGTGGCCTCTGATTTTTAAAAACATGTTCCATGTGCCTCAATCTGCCAACCAACAGAGCAAAGCCGGGTGGCCTAAAAGCTGCCCATTGCGGCCTCTGATTTACAAAAAAGGGACCGGATGACCCCTGTCGCCCTGACCGTGATCTGCTTTGTTCTGTACGCGGTGTTTTACCGGGTGTGGGGAAAGTGGATCGGCGCGGGCAAGGTGTTCGAGCTGGACCCGGATGCCACCACCCCGGCCCACACCTGCCGGGACAACGTGGACTTCATCCCCACCAACCGGTTTGTGCTGTTTGGCCATCACTTCTGCTCCATTGCCGGGCTGGCCCCCATGCTGGGGCCCGCCATCGCCGTCATCTGGGGATGGATGCCCGCCATGCTGTGGGTGGTGCTGGGGACCATTCTGATCGGCGCGGTGCACGACTTTTCGGCCCTCATCCTGTCGGTGCGGCATCAGGGCAAAAGCGTGGGCGCGGTGGCAGAGACTGTCATTACGCCCCGCGCACGGGGGCTGTTTCTGGCGCTCATCTTCTTTTTGATCTCCATGGCCATGGGGGTGTTCGTGCTGGTGGTGGCCGGGCTGTTTTCCGATGTGGGGAACACCACCACCGCCCACCCGGAGGCGGTCATCCCCACCTTCTCTTTGATGGGCATCGCCATGGTGATGGGCTGGCTGGTCTATAAAAAGGGGATGAAGCTGGGGCCGGTCACGCTGGTGGGGTTTGCCCTCATGCTCTTTTTCACCTGGTGGGGGCTGGACCACCCGGTGGGCGGCATCGGCCGTGAAACGTGGATGTTTGTGCTGCTGGCCTACGCCGCCTGCGCCTCCATCTTGCCGGTCTGGCTGCTGTTGCAACCGCGGGATTACCTGAACAGCCTGCTGCTCTATCTGGGGCTGGGGGGTGTGTTTCTGGGGTTCTTTCTGCTCAACCCGTCGTTTGCCGCACCGGCGGTGGACATGCACCCGGACGGGGCGCCGTCGATGATCCCGTTTTTGTTTATCGTCATCGCCTGCGGGGCGGTATCGGGCTTTCACGGGCTGGTCTCCTCGGGCACCACCAGCAAGCAGCTGGACAAGGAGACCGACGGCTGCATGATCGGCTACGGCGGCATGGTGGGCGAATCGATCCTGGGCCTCGCCGCTGTACTGGCCTGCACCGCGGGGTTTGCCTCGGTAGCCGACTGGCAGGCTTATTATGCCTCGTGGGGGGCGGCTTCGGGCTTGGCCGCAAAGCTCTCCGCATTTATTTCCGGGACCGGCCTGTTTCTCAGCCAGTTGGGGGTGCCCCGCGCCTTTGCCGAGGCGTTCATGAGCGTGATCGTGGTGGCGTTTGCCCTCACCAGCATTGATTCCGGCGCGCGCCTGATGCGCTACACCTTCCACGAGATCGGCGAGTCGCTGAACATCGCCATCCTCAGGAACCGCTACGCGGCCACCTTTTGCGGGGTGGCGTCCATCGGCTTTTTTGCCTTCTTCAAGGTGGACGGCAAGCCCGCCGGGCTGTTTGTGTGGACGCTGTTTGGCACCACCAACCAGATTCTGGCGGGCATGACCCTGCTTGCGGCCACGGTCTACCTGTTCCGCAAAAAACGGCCCTACCTGTACACCATGCTGCCGATGATACTGGTGTTCACCGTCACCCTGTGGGCCATGAGCAAAAACCTCACCGCCTATGTGCAAAACAGCCAGTGGGTGCTTACCTTCGTGGGCACCGTCATCATGGTCCTGGCCCTGTGGGTGTGCGTGGAGGCAGTGATTGTGCTCAAGGGGCTGAAAAACAGCACCGAAGCTCCCGCTCCCGAACAGGAAAACTGACCCTCTTTCCACCTGCCCACAATTTACTCACATCGCGTGCCCTGCTGACCGAAAAGAGCGGGCGGGTTGTCGCTTTGGCAACCCAACCCGTTTACCCGAAACGCGCAGAAGGGGCCGTTCGTGACGCAGCAGACCACCAGTTTCAAGCTGATCTCCCCGATCCGCCTGATGTTCATCGTGCTGGGCGTGATCTTTGTGGCCGAAACCGTGGTCATGCTGGGGTTTGCGGCATTTCTGCATACCGCGCCGGAATTGTGGCCGTGGGGGGTGATTGACGCCCTGTTGCTGTCGGCCATCAGCGCCCCGTTTTTGTGGTGGTTCATTGCCCGCCCGCTACGAACCACCGCCCTGTCGGTGCATCAGCGGGCCGCCACCGTGCTGGAAAACGCCGGGGATGGCATTCTTACCGTAGATCAAAACGGGTGCATTACCTCGTTGAACCCGGCGGCCGAGCGGATGTTCGGGTTGTCGAACAAAGAAGCCCGCGGGCATTCGTGGACCTCCCTGCTGGCCTCATACATTCCGGAGCCGGACGCCTCTCCCTCGCTGGAGCCGTTTGTCGACACCGAAGTGGAATGGACCGGCCACCACCATGTGGAAGTAACAGGCCAGCGCGCCGACGGCGAAACCTTTGAAGCCGAAATCACCACCAGCCGGGTGTCGGAGCCGGACGGCCACAGTTTTGTGTGCGTGGTGCGCGACATGAGCCGCAAAAACCAGGCCGACCGGGAACTGCGTGAATCCCACAACATGTTGCAAATGGTGATGGATGCCATTCCCGTGCGACTGTTCTGGAAAGACCGGGACTCCGTTTATCTGGGCTGCAACGGCCAGTTTGCCCGGGACGGGGGACTTGCGCACCCGAAGGACATCGTCGGCAAGGACGACTACCAGATGGTGTGGGGCGACCGGGCCGAGCACTACCGGACAGACGACGCCCAGGTGATTGAATCCGGCGCACCCAAACTGAACATCGAGGAACCGCTGACGACGCACGGCGGGGAACAGATGTGGCTGCAAACTAGCAAGGTGCCGTTGACCGACGCCGAAGGCAACACCATCGGCGTGATGGGCTGTTTCTCCGACATTACCGCCCGCAAACGCACCGAGGAGGCCCTGCGGGTGTTGGCGGAAGGAAGTCCCGAAGGGGACATCAAGGATTACCTGGATACCTGCATCCGGGGCCTTGCCAACGCCTACAACGCTCATTGCGCACTCGTTGCCCTGTTTACCGACGAGACCAAAACCCACGCCCGCACCGAATCGCTGTGGCTGGACGGCCAGATCGTCGATAACATCACCTACGAACTGGCCGGCACCCCGTGCGAAAAGGTGGTCGGTGCGGACGATTGCCTGTACCCCAACAACCTGACTCAGACGTTCCCCGAAGACCAGATGCTGATCGATATGGGGGCGGAAAGCTATTGCGGCGCACCGCTCATCACTTCCGACGGGAAAACCATCGGACTGGTGGCGGTGATCGACACCAACCCGATGCAGCAGAGCGAGCAGACCGGGTCAATCCTCGCCGGATTTGCCGGTCGCATCGCCGCCGAGGTGGAGCGGCATCAGGCGGAAGAAGCGCTGGCGGAACGGGAACGGCAACTCTCCACCCTCATGGGCAACCTGCCCGGCATGGTCTACCGCTGCAAAAACGACAAGGACTGGAGCATGGTTTTCGCCAGCGAAGGCGCAAAACTACTGTCCGGCTACACCCCCGAACAGTTGATGAAAGGAAAACCCACCTATGCCGACATCATCCATCCGGACGATACGGAACTGGTGTGGAATACAGTGCAGGAGGCGCTTGACGAAAAACGCTCGTTTACGATCACCTATCGCATTTGCAGGAAAGGCGGTGAGGATCGGTGGGTGTTTGAGCAGGGAGGCGGCATCTATTCGGATACCGGTGAATTGCTCTTTCTGGAAGGGTTCATCACGGACGTCACCCAGCGCAGACAGGCCGAGGAAGCACTGGCGGAAAGCCTGGAAGAAATGGAGCGCCGGGTAGAGGAGCGGACCTTCCAGTTGAACGAAGCCAAGGAGCAGTCGGAGTTGGCCAATCAGGCCAAGAGCGAGTTTCTGTCACGCATGAGTCACGAACTGCGCACCCCGTTGAACGCCGTGCTCGGCTTTGCCCAACTGCTCGGCTCCACCCCGGATGAGCCGCTCAGCCCGGAGCAGCGCCAGTACACCGACGAAATTATGATGGCGGGCGACCACCTGCTGGTCCTGATCAACGAGGTTCTGGATATCGCTCGCATCGAGGCGGGCACCCTGCACCTGAACATGGTTTCCGTGACCATTGCACCGATGATCGGTGAAGTGGTGTCCCTGCTGGAACCGCTTGCCCGGAAACACGATGTGACCATCGACCGTCCCGAAAATTGCGAGTGCTGGGTCATGGCCGACCCGTCCCGCATCAAGGAAGTGCTGATCAATCTGATTTCCAACGCCATCAAATACAACAGGAAAGGCGGTAAGGTAGCTGTTTCCTGTGATGCCAGCGTAGGGGAAAAAATCCGCATTCGCGTGCAGGATACCGGCCCCGGCATTCCAAAGGCCAAACAGAAGCGCCTGTACGAACCGTTTGACCGGCTGGGGATGGAAGGCTCCGCCACCGAAGGCACCGGCATCGGCCTGACCATCACCCGCAGAATGGTGGAAACCATGGGTGGACAGATCGAACTGGAGAAAAGCTCCAAAAAGGGGACTTGCTTTGCCCTGGTCTTTCCGGCTGGAGAGGAAACCGTGTCCACACTCCCGGACCGCCATGCGGACAGCCACCCCGATCCGGTAAATATGGCCGACAGACAGAAACGGACCATCCTGTACATCGAGGACAACGAGGCCAACCTGCTGCTGGTGGAAGAGGTGTTCAGAAAGCGTGACGACCTGGACCTGGTGACCGCCATCACCGGCCATCAGGGGCTGGATGCCGCACGGGACCAGGTGCCCGACATTATCCTTCTGGACATGACTCTCCCCGACCAGAGCGGCTTTCAGGTGTTTGAGCAACTCCGTGCAGACCGGAAAACCCGGGATATCCCGGTGATCGGGGTTTCCGCCAACAGCTTCCCCGCGGATATCGAAAAGGCGCTCACCACCGGTTTTTCCGACTACATCACCAAACCGTTCAGCATTTCCACCCTGCTGAGTACGATTGACACCGCCCATCGCGGCAAGTGACCACCCGAACAGGTGGCGCAAGCGCCCAGTTTCGGTTTACCGTTTAGGGGAAGACGGTGGGTCGTTCGCCAGAACAGGAGTAATCCTTGGTTGTTATCCCCTACAAGTTCCGTGACAAGGACGAACTCAGAAAGTGGCTGTGGAAGTACCTGAGCGACTACCACCTGACCATGATTCCGCGCCTGTGTTTTGCCCGCATTCCCAGCTTCAAGGCCACCGAAGTGGCCACCGCCCGGCTGGTTAAGGAAGCGCGCTGGAAAGACGCCGACACCGTGCTGATCAGCCCGGATGACGCCACCTACCACGCCAGGTGGGAGGCGATTCGGGAGGGCAAGCGCCTGTTCGTCCCGATCCCCAAAACAGACGAGGCGTATCTGCTGGACGGCACCGCACCCGCAGACGCCCAGGTGGCGGCGATGATGAAAGAGGTCGGACGGTTCGGCAAAAAGGTGCCTTTGGCCGATGCGAAGAACACGCCCCTCATCGTTACCTGCGCCCTGTCTGTAGACCGGTACGGCGGCTGGCTGGGGCAGGGAGAAATTTTTGGAGAAATGGCCCGCGCGCTCATGCAAACCGACGGGCCGTTTGCAGACAGCTTCCGCATTGCCCTGGTGGACGACATGCAGATTTTTGAAAATTTCGGCTACCTGCTGACCCCGGACGATGCCGGGATCGACCGCATTGTCACCAAAACCCAATCGTTCACCCCCGCAGAGCGCCCGCCGGAACCAGAGCAAGGCCCCCTGGCCGTCATCTAGCGGGGGCGGCGGAGAAGCCGTCCTATCCAAGGCGCGTGAAGCGGAACGCCCGGAGGCGTAGCAGCGCTACGTTGAGGACGGATTTGCAAGCGGCACCGCAGGAGATGGCAGCATATCCCACCGTCGACTTTTTTTTCAGTACCCCTTGCCCAACCGCTGCCAATGGGTCACCTTTGAGTTGGTAACTCCAATCAGTACGCTGGCAACGGAGGGCCGGACCGCCCGCCGGGTACTGCTGTAACTGGAGAGGGGGTAAAAATGATGACGGAAACCAGACTGCCGTCGCCGGTGCGCCTTTTTTTGTGGGTGCTCGGCATCGTATTCCTGTCCGAAATACTGGTCATCCTGCTGATACCAATGCAGGGGTTTCATGGCACCCGGTTGGAACTGGCCATGATGGAGGCGGGGGCGCTCACCCTTTTTGCCGCGCCGTTTATCTGGTGGTTTCTGGCCCGGCCACTCAGAAGCCGCGCTTTGGCCGAGGCCAGACGGGCTGAGGCTGTGGTGGCAGAAGCCGCCGAGTGTATCCTCACGGTGGATCACAACTGCATCATCGAGTCGTTCAATCCGGCGGCGGAGCAGATGTTCGGGCTCACATCCAGAGAGGCCATCGGTCGTAGCTGTTCCGTGCTGGTGCCCCCGGCCGACCGGGAGATGCGCCGCCAGATGGTGGCCGGGCTGTTCACCGAGCCGCCCGACGGCCCTGTGCGGGTGGACATTCAGGCCGCCCGCCGGGACGGTAAGCCGTTCCCTGCTGAAATTACCCTGAGTCCCCTTTTACACGAAGGCCGCGACCTGCTCACCGCAGTGATTCGTGACGTGACGGAAAAAAAGGCCGCCGAAGAGCGGCTCATGGAAAGTGAGCGCAGTCTGGCGGAAGCCCAGCGCATCGCCCACCTGGGCCACTGGGACTGGAACATCATCACCGGTGCCCTGATCTGGTCGGATGAGGTGCACCGGATTTTCGGCTACTCCCCCGAACAGTTTAAAGCCACCTACGAACGGTTTATGGAAGCCGTGCACGAAGACGACCGGGAACGGGTGGGCACACAACTGCATGCGGCCCTGACCGGGGAAAGGCCGTACGACCTGACCCATCGGATTGTACGTCCGGATGGAGCGGTGCGGGTGGTGCACCAGCAAGGCGAAGTCACCCACGATCCGCACAGCCACAAACCGATCAGGATGGTAGGCATCATCCACGACATCAGCGCCCGCGTGCGGGCGGAAGATGCGCTGGCCAGTACCCTGGAGGAAATGGAAAGCCGGGTCCAGCACCGCACCACCGCCCTGGTGCACGCCAAGGAGGAAGCCGAAAAGGCCAATCAGGCCAAGAACGAGTTTCTGTCACGCATGAGCCACGAACTGCGCACCCCCATGAACGCCATCCTCGGCTTCTCCCAACTGCTCGAAACCGATCCGAAAATCCAGGCGGAACCGGATTTGCGGGAAAACCTGACCGAGATACTGAAGGCCGGGTACCACCTGCTCGACCTGATTAACGAGGTGCTGGACCTGTCGCGCATCGAATCGGGTACCATGCTGCTGTCCATCGAGCCCGTGGCCGCAGCCCACGTGATCGACAACACCCTGTCGCTGATCGCGCCCATGGCCCGTAAACGGGGTGTGACCGTCCGGTCAGACCTGCCGGACGATAACCGGGTACAGGTGCGGGCCGACGCCACCCGCTTCAAGCAAATCCTGCTGAACCTGCTTTCCAACGCGTTGAAATACAACCACGAGGGGGGGGAGGTACACCTGAAGTGCGAGGCAAACCGCGCAGGTTTCTTAAGGGTGGATATCATCGATACCGGCCCCGGCATCTCCAAGGCCAAGCAGCGCCACCTGTTTGAGCCGTTCAATCGCCTGGGGGCGGATGCCCAGGCGGTGGAAGGCACCGGCATCGGCCTGACCATCACCCGCAGGCTGGTGGAACTGATGCATGGGCGCATCGGGTTTTCCAGCATTCCAGGAAAAGGCAGCCGGTTTTTCTTTGAACTGCCCCTGGCCGATGCACCGGTTCAGATACCCGACCCGGTGCGTTCCCCCCAAAAAAAGAAGCCCGCCCGGCAGAAGGCGAGCCGTTTCAAGGTGCTGTACATCGAAGACAACCCCCAGAACCTGGAACTGGTGGACCGGATTCTTTCCACCCGCAAGGATATTCAGATGCTTTCAGCCACCCATGCGGCACCGGGCATCCGGTTGGCCAGAACCTCTCTGCCCGACCTGATACTGCTCGATATCAACCTGCCCGACATGGACGGGTTCGAGGTGTTCAACACCTTAAGGGCCAGCGCTAATACCCGCCACATCCCGGTCATTGCAGTCAGTGCCAACTCCCTCGCCAAAACCGTGCAACGAAGCCGCAATGCGGGCTTTCTGGGCTACATCACCAAGCCCATTCAGGTGCCCGACTTTCTGGTGGCCGTGGAAGAAGCGCTGGGAGGCAAAAAAAACGCTCAAAAAGAGGCCATCGCCGGAACCGGCATGGTTGCAGGGGCAGACACGTCCACACAGGCCAACCCGGGGCCGGAACCGGGCAAATCTGCTCATGTTGAAGGCAATTAAATCCGAAAAGAGATGAAAGAAGCACAGACCGGAACTCCGAACCCGAAGCGCCGCCCGCCCCCGGCCACAGGCTGCTACCCACGCAGTTTTTGGCAGGGAGCGAAAAAAGGTGCAAAGGATCGGTTTGGGCCGGGAATCGAGTATATGGATATGGAAGTCGGGAACATGCTGGATCAAACACAACTGCCCCACCTGTTAAAGCTGTTGGCAGACGATACGCCGGGAGTTCGGGAGACCGTGCTGGATGCCCTGTCCGCCTTTGGGCCGGACCTGGAGTCGGAGCTTGAGGCCATGCCGGAGCCGCTGAACGCGGAAGCCATCCGCAACGTGCGGGCGCTGGTTGCCGCGCACCTGTGGGGCAACCTGCCGGTGCCGTACAATCAGGGCGAGTCGCAGGAGGTTGATCCGTCCGGGCATTTTGAGCCGGGGCAGATCGTGCGCCACAAGCGCTACGGCTACCGGGGCGTGGTGGTCGATATTGACCCCAACTGCCGCGCCAGCGAGGTGTGGTACCAGTCCAACCAGTCCAAACCGGAAAAAGATCAGCCGTGGTACCACGTGCTGGTGCACAACTCCATGCAGGTGACCTACGCCGCCCAGTCCAGCCTGGAGGACGACATGACCGGCGACGAGGTGGTGCACCCGTATGTGCCGTACTTCTTTTCCAATTTTGAAGACGGCACCTACATCCGCAACGATCAGCCCTGGCCCAGCTGACGCCTGCCCTTTTCCACTTCGATCGAAGCGGAAAAAAAGCCTGTAGCAAGCTACAATAAGGCCGTCTCCGTCGCCTGCGAACACCCCTAAAAAATTTTTACACAAACCCCCTTATGCGTACGGACTTTTGTCCGATAGGTGGAGAACAGTAGCTCGGGCCGTGTGGGCCCGGCACTTTTTTCAAGCGAGGGATGGGGACCCGACGCGGGGTTCTTGTTCTTAATCGGGTCATCTCTCCTTACATCGTCCTCTTCGACCCCACCTGTGGCCGGAGGAAAATGGAGATATGACCGATGAACGTACTGTCGAATCTAACCATTCGGGCCAAACTGATGCTGATGCTGGTGGCGCCCGTCGCCAGTCTGCTTTATTTTTCCATCTACGGCATCACCGACCGCTGGCAAACGTCGGAAGGAATGGCCGATGTGCAGGTGCTTTCGGAACTGGCGGTGAACGTCAGCGACCTGGTGCACGAAACCCAGAAAGAGCGCGGCATGACCGCGGGTTATCTGGGCAGCAAGGGAGTCAAGTTTGCCGCCGAGCTGCCCGGACAGCGCAGCCAGACCGACCAGAAAGCCCAGACGCTACGGGCTTTTGTAGCCGAATTTGACACCAGCCGCTTTCATAGCGAAGTGGGCAGCAACCTGCGTACGGCCATGGGCGAACTGAACCGGATTGCCGGTCAGCGCAACGCCATCACCGCCATGAGCATCTCCGGCGCCGAAGCCATCGGTTACTACACCAATATGAATGCACGCATGCTGGATACCGTATCCCAGATCGCCAAGGCCACCGACAATGGCGACATCGCCCGGGAACTGACCGCTTACGTCAACTTTTTGCAGAGCAAGGAGCGCGCCGGCGTTGAGCGCGCAGTGATCACCAACACCTTTGCCCGGGACAATTTCGGCGACGGCATGCTGATCAAGTTCAACAATCTGGTGAACGCCCAGGACACCTACAACGACATGTTCCTGTCTTTGGCCACCGACGAGGCGAAGAGCGCCTTTCGGAGCCGCATGAGCAATGCCGTCGTGGCCGAAGTGCAGGGCATGCGTGACACTGCCATGGCCAAAGCCGCCTACGGCGACTTCGGCGTGGATCCGAACCGCTGGTTCTCCGCCATTACCGCCAAGATCAACTTGCTCAAGGAGGTGGAGGATGAACTTTCGGCCACCCTGAACAAGCACGCGGCGGCGCTCCAGGGCGAGGCCCAGCGGCAGCTTGGTGGATTTCTGGTGCTGGCCCTGGTGGCCGTGGGCATCTCGGTGGTATTCACCATCCTGATGATCCGCGCCATTAACAGCCCGCTGAATGACGCCTTGGTTGCGCTCAAAGACATCGCGGAAGGTGAGGGCGACCTCACCCGGCGTCTGAACGTGAACGGCAGGGACGAAATTGCCCAACTGGCCAGAGCGTTCAACCAATTCACCGAAAAGATTGAGTTGGTGGTCATCCGCATCACCGAGGCTGCGGGCGCCATCAATTTGTCTTCCCGGGAAATTTCCACCGGTAATACCGATCTGTCCCAGCGCACCGAAGAACAGGCCTCCTCCCTGGAAGAGACCGCCTCCAGCATGGAAGAGATGACCGCCACGGTGAAGCAGAACGCCGACAACGCCATGCAGGCGAAAGAGCTTGTGGGACAGGCGCGGGATCTGGCCGAAAAAGGCGGCGCCGTGGTCAGCGACACGGTGGTGGCCATGGGCGAGATCAACGAGTTCAGCGGCAAGATTGGCGATATCACCGGGGTGATCGACGAAATTGCCTTCCAGACCAACCTGCTGGCCCTGAACGCGGCGGTGGAAGCCGCCCGCGCCGGGGAAGCGGGCCGCGGTTTTGCTGTGGTGGCCTCCGAGGTCCGCAATCTGGCCCAGCGCAGTTCAGGTGCAGCCAAGGAAATCAGCGCCCTGATCAAAACCAGCGTGGAAAAGGTGAAGGCCGGTTCCGCTCTGGTGGACAACTCCGGCAAGGCGCTGGAGGAGATTGTGGAGAGCGTCGGCAAGGTCACCAGCATCGTCACCGAAATCGCCGGGGCCAGCCAGGAGCAGTCCACGGGCATCGATCAGGTGGGTGCCGCCATCCGTCAGATGGACGACATGACCCAGCAGAACGCGGCGCTGGTCGAGGAATCCAGCGCCTCCAGCGAGGCCATGACCGAACAGGCCGAACACCTGGCCGAATTGATGGCGCAGTTCAAGGTGAACGAGGGCACCGCCCAGGGGCTGGCGCAGCCCCGGAGCACCCCGGTGCACAGGGCCGGGGCGGGCGCAGCCACCACATCGACGATGTCGAAACCCGCACACCGCGCTTCCCGGAAACCTGCTGCGGCGCCGGTTACGGATGGCGGCAAAACCGCCGACCAGCAGGGTGAAGAAGAAGAGATGATGGACTTTTAACAGAAGCATCGAACACCCGGTTCCGGGTGGAAATATCAAAACCGGGGCATCGCATTTGCGCGACGCCCCGGTTTTTTTTGCGTGTTTTTTAATTAACTGTTTGTTTTTACAAAAAATAGAGGTATAACCCCCCCATCAAACCGGGGGGTTTCCCGGCACATTTAGGAGTTCACACAATGAAAAAATTGCAGCGACTTGCCGGTTTGGGCCGTCAGGCGGTTCCGGCAATCCTTACCGTGGCTCTGTGGGCCGCAGGTTTCGCCATTCCGGTTATCGCTACGCCGGGTGAGGCCCAGGCCAGCATTATGGACGCCTTGACGGGCGGTACCACCAAGGTCACCATGCGCTACCGCTTCGAGAACGTGGATGACGGCAACGCCGCCACCGAAGACGCCAACGCCTCCACCCTGCGCGTACGTCTGGGGTATGAGACAGCGGACTTCAAGGGCGTCACCGTCTACTACGAACTGCAGAACGTCGCCGCCATTGATGCCGACCACTACAACGATCTGGTGGCGGGAGACGCTACCTATTCCGTGGTGGCAGACCCTGAGGCCAGCGAAGTGAATCAAGCCTACATCACCTATACCGGAATATCCGATCTGGTCCTGCGGGTGGGCAACCAGCGGGTCAAGCTGGATAACGCCCGGCACATCGGCAACGTGGGCTGGCGCCAGAACGAGCAGACTTACGACGGCGCCGCGGCCATCTACACCGGTGTGGAAAACCTTACGGTGGTGTATGCCCGCCTGTGGAACGTGAACACCATTCTGGGCGGCAACATTGACGCCACCGACAGCAACGTCCTCAACGTCAACTATAAAACGGGCGACCACAGCATCACCGCCTTCCTCTACCAGATCGACACCCAGGGCGCCATTACCGCATGGCAGGACCTGGGCCTGCGCTATGTGGGCAAGGTGGACGCAGGCGGCACCATGCTCAACCTGGAAGGCGAATACGCCATTCAGGACGAGTACATGGACTCTGGCCGCAGCGATGCCAACTACTTGCTGGCCGTGGTGGGCGCCACGGTTTCGGGCATCACCGCCAAGCTGGGCTACGAGGCCATGGAAGGCGACGGCGTGACCGGATACACCACCCCGCTGGGCACCAACCACGCCCACAACGGCTGGGCCGACCAGTTCCTAGGCGGTAACGGCGCCGACGGACTGATCACCACCTATCTGTCGGTGGCTGGCAAGGTGTCAAACGTGAACCTGAAAGCCGTCTACCTGGTGATGGAAGACGACAGCGGTGCGGTGGGCGACCTGGGCACCGAGCTCGACCTGCTGGCCGCCACCAAGGTGATGGACAGCATGAAGGTGGGCCTCAAGTACGCCGCCTTCAGCGGCGATACCGCCGCCATCAACGACGTGACCAAGGTGTGGCTGTTCGCCGAGACCAGCTTCTAGCCATGCTATGACCGGGGATCACCCGGTCTGCCAATAAAAAACGCCGCCCCCCGGATTGGGAGGCGGCGTTTTTTTGTACTCGGATCAGTTTTAGCGGACGCTCAGGCAGCCGCTCACAGCGGCAAGCAACCCCGGCAGAGAGTACGGCTTCTGGATAAACGGAATGTTTTTCTCCTGAATCACATTCCAGCCGGACTTCTGGTCCGGATAGCCGCTGCTGAGCAGTACCGGCAGACCGGGCCGGAGCACGGACAACTCCTCCGCCAGCCAGATACCGCTTTTGTCCGGCAACACCACGTCGGAAAACACCAAGTCGAAACGGTCACCATCCCGCCGGAAAATAGACAGGGCCTCCTCCGCCGTGTGGCAGGCGGTTACCTGATAGCCACTTTTGCTTAAGGCCACATTGGCAAATGCCCGCAAGGCTTCCTCGTCCTCCACCACCAGCACACGCCGACCGGCACCTTCCATCTCGCGGCGACTCTCCTTCGGGACAGCGGGTTTCAGCCGGGCGTCGGGTATCGCCGGGAAGTACACGGTAAACCGGCTGCCTGCTCCCGGAGCACTTTCCACCTCGATCCACCCCTCGTGATGCTTGGCAATGCCGTGCACGACCGACATGCCCAGCCCGGTACCCTTGCCCAACTCCTTGGTGGTAAAAAACGGATCAAAAATGTGTTCCAGTGTTTCCTCATCCATACCCACGCCGGTATCCGACACGGTCACGCGCACGTATCGTCCGGGCCGGGACTCGGGATGCGCCCCGGACGACGGCCCGGAAAGGGAGATGTTTTCGGCCTGAATGGTCACCCGCCCCCCTTCGGGCATGGCGTCACGGGCGTTGATGGCCAGGTTCATGACCAACTGGTCGATGCTGATGCCGTCTGCGGATACCGGCCATAGCCCGGCGACCATATCGGTATAGATTTCCACATCCTCCCCGATAATCCGCACCAGCATGTTGAGCAGATCCTCGATGCGGCTGGAAAGGTCGATGGAAATAAATTCCAGCGGCTGCTTGCGCGAAAACAGCAGCAGTTGGCGGGTCAAATCCCCTGCCCGCTCCGCCGCCATCGCCACTTCTTTCAGGTCTTTGGTAAGGCCGGGAACCGTCGCTGCTTTCTCCAGCGCCAGTTCCGTATAGCCGGAAATGGTGGTCAGCAGATTGTTGAAATCGTGCGCCACACCCCCCGCCAGAATGCCCACCGCTTCCATCTTCTGCGCCTGCAAAAGCTGGGACCGGATCGCGTCTTTTTCTGCCGCAATCCGGCTCAGTTCGGTCACGTCCTGCACGGCGCCCACCATGCGCACCGGCTTTAAACCGTCGTGCTCCACCAAGGCAAGCTGCCGCACGGTCCGTTCACTGCCGTCGGGACGGATGATCCGATGCTCCACCGCGTACGGCAGGTCGTTTTGCACGGCATCCCGGATCGCCCGACGCACCCGCACCCGGTCGTCCGGGTGAATTCGCTTTAATATCGAAACAAAGCGGACCTGCTCACGGGACGGTTCCATGCCGAAAATCCGGAACGTCTCTGCCGACCAGGTCAGGCGGGGGGAGGCCACATCCCACTCCCAACTGCCCAGATGGGCAATGGCTTGCGCTTCGGCCAGCCGGGTTTCGCTGCTTCGGAGCGACTCTTCCACCGCTTTGCGGGCGCTGATGTCCACATCCATGCAAAACAGTTCCACCACCTCGCCGTCTCTTTTTACCGGCACCATGGTGAAATAGATCCAGCACGGATCGCCGCTGCGGGTACGCAATTTCCACTCGCGCGGAGCGGTGGCCTCGCCGGAGTCCCATATATCCCGTATCGCTTGCTCAAAACCTGCAACATCCTCATCGGCAAACAACAGGTCCTGAATCCGGCGGCCCAGCGCCTCTTCGGCGGAAAATCCGTACAGTTCGGTGCTGGCCCGGTTCCAGTGATGGATGACGCCGTCCCGGTCATACCCCTTCACGGCCACCAGCGGGGTATTCTCAATCACACTTTTAAACCGGGCAGAGGCATCCTGTAGCAGCTTCCCGGCCCGGTGGCGCTCCACTTCGGCGGCGATGCGCAGGGCAAAGCTGCCCAGCACCGGCTCAACCCATGGGGAAACCTCCATCGGGCGCGTGTCCATCACTGCCACTAGGCCGAGCATTTCACCGGATGAACTGACCAGGGGTGCGCCCAGATAGCTTTCCACCCCCATATCCGCCAGCAACTGATCTTCCGGATATGCCTGGGTGACACCATCGGGCACAAAGCACGCACCGCTCACCTGCACGACATTGCACGGCGTGCCGGTCAGGTCGTATTCAAAGTTGTCCACGAACGTGTCGCCGTTCAGCACCGCGCAGGTACGCACGCTGCGCCTGTCTTCGCCGTGATTGAGGCCAATCAGCACATAGCGAACCCCGTACACCTGGGCCAGATTGGTGGCGCACTCTCGAAAAAACGCTTCCGGATCGTCCGCCGAGGCGTTTTTCGCCAGGGCGTGGATGGCCGCACGGGCCTGCTTTTGCTCGCTGATATCCCGGATACTGCCTTCCACATAGGCCACGTTGCCTGCGTCATCGTAGGCATAATGCGCGTTTAACGAGACCCAGAACACGGTGCCGTCCTTGCGCTTCATGGTGGTTTCAAAATCGTTGATGCGGCCGTTCTGACGCGCCAGTGCGTTCAGCAGGTCCTGACGCAACACCGGCGATTCATACAGCGTGGTGGCGTCCGTGCCGGAAAGCTCTGCGGGCGAGTAACCAAACAGCCGCTCCACGGAAGGGGAAATCCACACCACCTCGCCGGAAAGCCGGGAGCGGAACACGGTCTCCTGCAAACTGCTTAGGGTAACGGCCAGTTTTTCCTCTTCCCGCTGGCGTCGCACTTCGCTTTGATAGGCCGACTCCAGTGCTAAAATACGCTCGGTCACGTTGGCCAAAAGCAGGGTCAGGGCCACCACCTGCCCGTCTTTTCCCTTGATCGGGACCAGGCTCCAGTCCCAGTACGTCGTGCCGCGTTCCGGGGCATCGGCATATTCAAACGGCTTGGCAAATGCCTGATACGGCTCACCGGTTGCCACCACCTGGCGGAAAATCACTTCGTTTTCCGCGTGGGGATACAGGTCGAAATGGTTTTTTCCGGGGAAAAAATCGGGGGATTTCTCGTCTGCCCCGGCGTAGGCCCGGTTGACGGATATAAAGTTGAAACGGGTATCCAGCGTGGCGATCAGCAGGTGGGCGTTGTCGAACACCGCCTCCAGCAGATGGTGCCCGTCCAGCGGCGCACTGTCCGCCTGCTGGTGCGGCCCCGGCAGGCCGGTGACCCGGACGTCCAGTATGGCCTCCAGCTCTGCAACGCGCCGGTGGGCCGCCGCCAGCGCGGCTTCCAGCTCCGAGGTACTCTCACGCACGTCGTCGCGCATCCCCACTCCCCCTAAGGGTCAGTTATTGCGGCACCAACCGAAAAGCGGCTACCCCCCCCGAACGGTATTGGCTGTCAGTGCAATTCAATACGAACCGCACCCGAACTCGCTGTTACCCACAGACTTTACAAAATAGCCGAAAACCCCTTCCCTGCCAAGCTTGTGTAAATCAAGGCGGGGGCGGCGGATATGCCGCCCCCCCTTTCAGGCTTTACGCCAGCCGGTCGCTGATTCCTCCCCTTCCTCCTGCGGCATGGTGGCGGGGTTTGGTTCCGGATGGCAACCTGCTAACCTGACGCCATGCACAAAATGATTTTCCTGATTGCATTCCTGCTCCTGCCGCTTGGCGGGTGCACCCCCAAGGCGGAAGATCCGCCCGAACTTCCAGAAGGGTGGAAATGGCACCGGGACCATGTGCGAGACTTTGGCGTGGCCTATCCGGAGACGTGGGGATTCAGCAGTTCCGAGGAAGCGCAGATTGCCATGACGACTCACAATAACAGCGAATCGTCAATTCTGTGTGATGTCCAGTCAATTCAAGCTCCGGAGGTTCAGAGACCTCCCATAGCGGCGGATTTTGACAGGTTGAGTAACCAAAAGTCGTTCAAGGAGGGGCTTGAACAAAGTAAGTTCAGGCCTTCTCTGCTTGAGAGTAGAAGTGTTTCACTGGGAGGACAGGATGCGCTTCTCGTGGTTATCGATGTGGAGTTTGGCGTTTTAGGCGCCCAACGGGAAATAACAGTCGGGACTTGGAAGTCTGGCATGTTTTTCTCGTTGGGATGTGCTTCCGAAGTTTCTCAACATGAAGAAACAAAAAAGATATTTGACCAAATGATGGGGTCGTTTCGGTTCTACTGAAAATGCTGATTATTCCATCAAACCCCTGAGTTGTTCATCAATTTCGGCGGCTGTCATGCCATAGCCTGCATCTTGCAACTTTCCAGCTACTGCTGAATAGGCCGGATGGTCAGGAAGACGATCAAGCAAGCGGCCAACGGCTTGCTCGCCGTAGCCAAGCCCTTTTAACCTTCCGGCGATCAAGTTTCTTACAGCGCGACTACCAGCCACCTGCTTAAAAGTCTGCTGAGTTGCCAGATCTGATGCTACCCCCTGATTGATCAGATTCCCGGTATTCACCGAAATATCGTGGGCCAGTTCCGGCACGGCGGCTGTGGTGGCCGCGCCCGTGTTGGCAATGGTTTCCCGGCTGGGAAAAAGCGGAGAGCGAGCGCTTAAGGGCCGTTTTGGAAGCTGCTGAAGTATGGTTGTCCCAAGCTTTTTGCCTACCCCGCCCGCAGCGGCCATTTCGGCCAGCCCGGTGGCGCCGTAGCCCGCTTTCCATTGCAGGGAATCCACGGCTTCCACCGGATCCTGCGGGCTATCCACATAGCCGGGGCGTAGCGCCTGGGCCTGACGGCGCATGTTCAGAGCCTGCTCCCGAAAAGCGGCCGCCCCGTCCGGGTTGTTCAGTGCCTCCTGCGCGACAGATCCCGCCAGAGGCACCACCGCCGCCGCCCGGTCCGCCTCGCCCGCTTAGCCCCCACATGGTATCGGATCAAGAGTTGGCCGAAGCCGCCAAGGAGGGGATGCCAACGGATGAGGAAGACTGGCGGGTAACCTGAACCGGGGGGCGGTGGAGAAGCTGTCTTATCCAAGGCGCGTGAAGCGGAGCGCCCGGAGTCGTAGCCTGTTACGGCGAGGACGTATCTGCGAGCAGCAACGAAGGAGAAGGCCGCTTATCCGCCGCCCTAGTCCCCTGTCGGTTGAATGGAAAAGCCAATCACCTTATCCAGGCTGGTCAGGGTTTGCGCCAGACGTTCAAAGTTATCCGTATTCAACGTGCGCACGGTCATCTGATAGCGGAATTCGCTGCCCTTTTCCAGATGATAGCTGGGGTTGGTCCACTCAATCTGATGGTCGTTCACCATCTTTTTGAGGGCCTCGTCCGAAAGGTGTTCGGCGCGTTTAAAGCGCACCATCAGGCTGGCGTAGCGCAACGACGGGGTCTTGTTTTCCAGCCAGCGAAAGATCGACAGCACGCCGCAGGCGATGACCGTGGCCAGAAACCCGGCAAAGTACAGCCCCATCCCCACTACAATGCCGATGGAGGCGGTAATCCAGATGGAGGCCGCCGTGGTCAGTCCGCGTACGGTAATCCCCTCTTTGACAATCACCCCGGCCCCCAGAAAGCCGATGCCGGTCATGATCCCTTGGGCCATGCGCGTGGGGTCCACCCGTAGCGTGCTCATGGCCTCCGGGCTCAGGTCCATGAACTGCCATTGATACACGGTGAACTGCATCAGCAAGGCGGAAGCCACGCACACCAGCGTATGGGTGCGAAACCCGGCGGGCCGCCCGTGATAGGTCCGCTCAATCCCCACCGCGCCCCCGGCCAGAATGGCCAGAAACAGACGCAAGCCCATGGTGATGTATTCGTTTTCCATCCCTACCCTTGTTTACCAACCCGAACAGATGCCCGGAAAAAATCCATCACTACCTGTTTCGGTCCCCCGGCTCCCCCCCCTTAAACATTTTGATAATACAGAACTTTCCACAAAATAGCTGCGGCAAGCATATATAGTAGGAATAGATAAGAGGCGGTGGAGATGCTGTCATATCCAAGGCGCGTGAAGGGAATTTTTGTAAATCAGAGGCCACGCCGGGCAGCTTTCAGGCCACCTGATTTTGCTCTGCTGGCTGGCAGATAGAGGCATATGGAACATGACCGTGCCCCAGCGTGGCCTCTGATTTACAAAAAAACGAAGGAGAGGGCGGCATACCTGTTGGGAGGCGGTGGAGATGCTGTCATATCCGAGGCGCGTGAAGGGCAAAAACCGGAGGCGTAGTCTGCTACGGTGAGGATTTTTGCCCAAGCGGCAACGAAGGAGATGACGGCATATCCGCCGCCGAGTCCAGGGAGGGGAATGTGAGCGACACAACCAGGCCAAAACGACGGCGCCTCTCCGCGAAAGCGATCATCGCCATCATCGCCGTGCTGGGGGTGGGGCTGATCTGGTTCCTGAACCGGCCCGAGCCGGTGCAGGTAACGGTTGCCGCTGTGGAGCGGGGCACGGTGGAGGCCACCGTGACCAACACCCGCGCGGGCACGGTCAAGGCGTGCCGCCGGGCGCGGCTATCGCCCCTGGTGGGGGGCAAGGTGGAGCAGCTTCCGGCAACAGAAGGCCTGCGGGTAAAAAAGGGCGACCTGCTGCTCGTCCTGTGGAACGACGACCTGACCGCACGCCTGCATCTGGCCGAGTCGGAGGGGATGGCCGCCCACGCCCGGGCGGAACAGTCCTGCCTACTTTCCGAAGAGTCCCAACGGGAGGCGGCCAGACTTGCCGCATTGAAATCCGAGGGCATCGCCACCGAAGCCGCGTACGATCGCGCCGCCACCGCCGCCCAGGCGGGGAGGGCCGCCTGCCGGGCGGCAAAAAGCGCCGCCCACGTGGCCGACTCCCAGGTAGAGGTGGTGCGCACGGAACTTGTGCGCACGCGCCTGACCGCGCCGTTTGACGGGGTGATCGCCGAGGTAAACGCCGAACTTTACGAACTGGTCACCCCGTCCCCGGTGGGCATCCCCACCCCTCCCGCCGTGGACCTGATTGATGATACCTGCCTGTTCGTTTCGGCCCCCATCGACGAGGTGGACGCCCCGCAGGTGCGCCCCGGTATGCCCGCCCGGGTGATGCTGGACGCCTTTCCCGACAAGCAGTTCCCCGCCACGGTCCGGCGCGTGGCCCCGTATGTGCTCGACGTGCAAAAACAGTCCCGCACCGTAGAGGTGGAAGCGGATTTTTCGGCCCCCGATACGGTGCCGTGGCTGTTGCCCGGCCTGTCCGCCGACGTGGAGGTCATCATCTCGTCCCGGAAAGATGTGCTGCGGGTGCCCACCACCGCCGTGCTGAGCGGTGACCGGGTGTTGATTCTGAATCCAGGTTTCGACCAATTGGAAGAGGTGCGCTTTTCCGCCGGCCTGACCAACTGGAATTTTACCGAGGTGGAGGCGGGGCTCTCCGAGGGGCAGCTGGCCGTCACCTCACTGGAGCGCGAAGGGGTGACTGCGGGCGCGCGCGCGCAGACCGACGATATTTCCCCGTAACGGCATGATCCAATTGCAGGACATCCATCGGACCTTTCAGGTGGGGGAAACCTCCGTGCACGCCCTGGACAGCGTCAACCTGACCATCGAGCCGGGTGAGTACCTGTCCATCATGGGGCCGTCGGGGTCGGGCAAAAGCACCCTCCTGAATATTATCGGCCTGCTGGATAAGCCCACTTTAGGCAGTTACCGGTTGATGGATGAAGAAGTGGCCGACCTGTCAGACGGCAAGCAGGCGGACCTGCGCCTGCACCGCATCGGCTTTGTGTTTCAGTTTTTCCATCTGGTGGCGCGCATGACGGCGGCGGAAAATATCGGCCTGCCGCTGGTGCTGGACGGGGTGGAACCGGAGGAACGGGACGAACGGGTGCAGGCGGCGCTGACTGATTACGGCCTTGCCGACCGGGCCGAACACCGCCCGGACCAGCTTTCCGGCGGACAACGGCAGCGGGTGGCCATTGCCCGCGCCACCATCATGGCCCCCGATGTCATTCTGGCCGATGAGCCCACCGGCAACCTGGACCGGAAGTCCGGCGCACAGGTGATCGAAATTCTGGAAGGCTTGAACCAGGCCGGCATGGCGCTGGCGGTGGTCACCCACGACCCGCAAATAGGCAGCCGGGCAAACCGGCAGGTGCACATGGAAGACGGCCGCATCGTGGGTGACAAAAAAAAGCGGCCGTCAGGCAAATGATCCAGCAGGAGCACATCCGTTTTGCCGCAAGGGCGCTGAACAGCAACCGTCTGCGTACCGGCCTGATGCTCACGGCCATGTCGATCGGCGTGGCCGCAGTGGTGGTGCTGACCGCCCTGGGGGAGGGCACCCGCCGTTTTGTTACCGGTGAGTTTTCCGCTCTGGGCACCAATCTGCTGATCGTGCTGCCGGGAGCCACGGAAACCACTGGCGGCCCGCCGCCGTTGTTTGGCGTGACCCCCAGAGACCTGACCCTGGAGGACGCCATGGCCCTGCTTCGGGGGCGGCATATCAGCCAGGTGGCACCCATCGTAGTGGGCACGGCCCCGGTATCGTTCGGCTCCCGGGAGCGAGAGGTGGTGGCCATCGGCTCAACCGACGCGCTGCTATCGGTGCGGCACATGGCCCTTTCCCAAGGGCGTTTTTTGCCTCCCGGCGACCCGGATCGTGGGCGTCCCGTGGCGGTGCTGGGCGATACCGTGCGGGCCGAACTGTTTGGCACGCACCCGGCAGTGGGGAAATGGATACGCCTTGGCGACCGGCGCTTCCGGGTGATCGGCACCCTCGCCGCCTCCGGCCAGTCCCTCGGCACCAATCTGGACGACATGGTGGTGATCCCCGTCTCCCAGGCCCAGGCATTGTTAAATGCGCCGTCCCTGTTCCGGGTGCTGGTGCAGGCGCGCACGTCGGAGGAGATGGAGGCGGCCAGAGAGGAGATCAAGACCATCATCGCCTCCCGTCACGACGGGGAAGCGGACGTGACGGTGATTACCCAGGATGCGGTGATGGGCACGTTTGACCGGGTACTCTCGGCGCTCACCTATGCGGTGGGGGGCATTGCCGGAATCAGTCTGGTGGTGGCGGGGATACTGGTCATGAATGTCATGCTGGTGGCGGTTTCCCGGCGTACGGCGGAGATTGGACTGCTCAAGGCATTGGGGGCGGGGCAGGGCACGGTAATGCGGCTGTTTTTGACCGAGGCGGCGCTGCTGTCAATGCTGGGGGCCTTTTTGGGGCTGGCAGCCGGGGCCTTGGTGGTGGAAGGGATGGGGCGGATGTGGCCGGGCTTTCCCGTGGCGGTGCCGTTGTGGGCGGTGGTGGCGGCGGTGGGGGTGTCGGTCAGCACGGGGCTGCTGTTCGGCGTCTGGCCCGCGCGCACGGCGGCAAAGCTGGACCCGGTTGTGGCGCTCTCCCGGAGGTAAGAGAAGGTGTTTGCACAAGATATCGCACGCATGGCCCTGCACTCGGTACGGGCGCATCGGGTGCGCTCCATCCTCACCGCCACCGGCATTGGCGTGGGCATTGCCGCGGTGATGTTGTTGACCTCCATCGGTCAGGGAATCAACCGGTTTGTGATTGACGAGTTCACCCAGTTCGGCACCCATTTGATCGCCATCAATCCGGGCAAGGTGCAAACCCTGGGCATGTCCGCCGGGATCATTTCGAGCACCCGCCCGCTGACGCTGGAAGATAACCTGGCCCTGACCCGCATTCCGGAAGCCGTGGCGGTGGTGCCCGGCATATTCGGCAACGGCCCGGTGGCGTTTGGGGGGCGCTCGCGCGCCACCTATATCAACGGTGTCGATCACAACATGCCCGAGGTGTGGAAGTTCGACATTGCCGCCGGCCGGTTTTTGCCTGACGACGATCCGCGTAGCGCCCGTGCGTTTGCGGTACTGGGCAGCAAGCTCAAGCGGGAGCTGTTTGGCAACCAATCCGCTCTGGGCGAAAAGATCCGCATCGGCGGGCGGCGCTTCCGGGTGATCGGGGTGATGGAACCCAAGGGGCAGGTGCTGGGGTTCGACATGGACGACGGGGTATACATTCCGGCCAGCCGGGCGCTGGAGTTGTTCAACCGGGAAGGGCTGATGGAAATCGACGTGCTCTACCGCTCCGGGGCCAAAGAGGAAGAGGTGGTGGAAGCCATCCGCAATCTGCTGATTGCCCGCCACGGGCGGGAGGACTTTACCATCATCACCCAGAACCAGATGCTCGACGTGCTGGGACGCATCCTGGGGGTGCTGACCATGGCGGTGGGGGCGCTGGGGGGCATTTCGCTGCTGGTGGGATCGGTGGGTATTTTGACCATCATGACCATCTCCGTGAACGAGCGGGTGGGCGAGATCGGCCTGTTGCGCGCCCTGGGGGCCACCCGTGGGCGGGTTTCGGCCCTGTTTCTGGGCGAGGCGGTGCTGCTTGCGGGCGCGGGGGGATTGGCCGGGTTATTGGTGGGCACCTGCGGCGCACAGTTGTTGGGACTGCTGGTGCCCGCCCTGCCGGTGACGGTGCCGTGGGGCTACGCGGCGCTGGCGCTGGGTCTGTCGATCATGATTGGTCTGGGGGCCGGAGTACTGCCTGCAAGGGCTGCGGCAAAGATGGACCCGGTGGAGGCGCTACGGGCCGAGTGAACAAGGCCGTATAGGGCGGTGGAGATGCCGTCATATCCAATTGCAGCGGCGGCGGAGATGGTGACACACCCTTTGGGTTCCCGCGTACGCGGGAGTGACAGTCAGGGGAGGCGGTGGAGATGCTGTCATATCCAAGGCGCGCGAAGCGGGAAAATTTGAGGCGTAGCGTGCTACGGCGATGGTTTTTCCGTGAGCAGCAACGAAGGAGATGGCGGCATATCCGCCGCCGCCACGGCGCGGTTGGTTTGTGCGGTCCGCACCCACTGCAGCACCTCCGGGTCCGGCGAACTTTCAAAGCGGCCGATCAGCACATCGTATACGGCCATCTCTGCGGCTTTCTTGCCCTGCCTTGCCAGCATGGCGGCCTTGTTCATCATGGCACCGGCCACCCACTCCTGCACGTCTGTATGGGTGGATCTTCCGTACCGGTCAATCAAGTCGTTCCAGGCGGAGGTCGCTTCGGTGCGCTTGCCCATACGCGCAAACGTTACCCCCCGATAGGTGAGCGCACGGGCCACCAGCACCTGGACCGCCGGGTCTTTGGAGCGTTTCAGGTGGCTAACCAGCTCGCCGTGCACACGCAGTTGATCCGCCTTGTTTCCCAGTTCCCCCAGAATAATCCCCTTGTGCAAAAGCGCCCGCGCCACCGGCTCATGATGTGCCACGGGCACGGCGTCCGGGTAGCTCGACAACAGCTCGTCGAACACGGCCAACGCCTGGTACGGCCGCTTTAGCTGCCACAGGGCAATCCCCTTGTTAACCCTCCCGCGGGAAACCCGCGCGCGGATTGTGGGGACGTCCGAGGCACCGTAGCGGCCGAGCAGTTCGTTGTACAGCGTCAGTTCTTTTTTTGTCTTGCCCATCTGCCCCAGGGTGATGCCGTGAAACAGCATGGCCTCGACCACCAGTTCCTGTACGGGCGGGGCGTTGGAGTCACCAAAACGGGAAACCACCACGCGGTACAGGCGCAATTCCTTTTTTACCTTGCCCATCAGGCCGTACGCCACGGCCTGATTCATCATCGCCCGGGCCACCACCTGCTGGGTGGGAGGAAAATGCGACGAACCAAAGCGGTTGATCACCTGCTGATACGATTTCAGTTCCTGTTTTTCCCGGCCCATCTGCCCCAGGGCCACCCCCTGGTTGAGCCAGGCCTGGGCCACTCTGGAAAGTACGGCAGGATCCCGGGACGAGGAAAACCGGTCGATCACCAGATCGTAAGCGGCCAATTCCACCACCTTTTTTCCGGCCCTGCCTGCGGTGATGCCCTGATTGATCAGGGACTGGGCCTGCCGCAACTGTATGTACGCCTGGGTGGGGATCAATCCACCGCCCGCATGCCGGTCCGCACCCCCGCACCCGGCGGGTATCAAAGACAGGCTGACCAGTATCAGAACGGTTGCCAGTGATGTGAAAAAACGCATCATTCCACTCCGGTCTCCCCATGCCCCGACCCCCGGTCGGTTCAGGGCATAAACAACCACGGCGTACGTAACAATCCCCCACCCCTACCTTATCGACCATCCCGGACAAAGCATGACCACAAAAAAAAGCGGCTGCCCCAACCGGGACAGCCGCCTTTCATACGGACACGGGGGGAGCAAGCTCCCAACCCGCAAGCAACGCTCACTTCCCTTGTGTCAGCTGCCCTTCCGTGATGGACTGATTGATCTGGGCTTTGACGACCCATTCCTGCACTTCCGGCACATCCGAGTCACTGAAGCGGGAAATCAAGGCGGCATAGGATTTCACCTCTTCTTTACCACGCCCCAGTTCACCCAGAGTGATGCCTTTGTACATCATGGCCTGCGCCACCCACGTCTGCACTTCCGGAACATCCGAACCCATGAAGCGGGAGACCAGGGCATCGTACGCCTTCAACTCCTTGTGGGTCTGATCCATCTGATCGTAGGTAACGGCCTTGTACATCATGGCCTTGGCCACCCACGCCTGCACCATGGGAGACTTGGAGCCGCCGAACCGTTTGACCACCTTGTCGTAGATCTGGTTCTCCACGTCGCCGCCTTCCAGCTTGCCGGTCACGATGGCGCGGTTGACCATGGCCTGCGCCACTTTTGCCTGCACTTCCGGAACCCGGGACCTGCCGAACTGCTGCTCTACCTGACGGTATAGGGCGAGTTCTTCCTCCCCGCGACCCATCTGCCCCATGGTGATCCCCTTGTTCAGGATCGCCCAGGCCACCTGCTCCTGCAGTTGCGGTTTGCTGGACTTGCCAAAGCGGCTGACCAGTTGGTCGTACACCTGAATTTCTTCTTCGGAGCGGCCCAACTGCCCAAGGGTCACGCCCTTGTTCAGCATGGTCTTGGCGATGAGCATCTGAATATCCGGAGCGCCGGACTCGTTGTAGCGAGCCAGAATGTCATCATAGGTGGCCAGCTCCTTTTTGGGGCTGCCCATCTGGCCCTGCACAATCGCCTTGTTGAACAGCGCCCGCGCCACCCACTCCTGCACCTTGGCGCTCTCGGAGTCGCCATAACGCGCGACGATATCGTCGTACACGGCCACTTCGGCACGCGACCGGCCCACCTGGCCCAGGGTAATCCCCTTATCTACCAGCGCCTGCGCCACCCGTACCTGAACGGCAGGGTCCGTCGAGGTGCCAAAACGGGCCACCACGTCATCGTACCCGGCAATTTCAGCAGCAACCTGTGGGGGAATTCCCATCGTCGCGCACCCGGCCGGCACCATGGCTGCACCCAGCAGCAACACCCCGAGGGCGTATGGCAAATAATTCTTTTTCATCTCATCCTCCATTCAGGAACGACAGCAGACTCGTTTCGCCCCCAATCACAATTTGCACAATAAACTTGCATTTACCCTTATCGACGGGTCACCACTGGAACGTGAGCGACTTTTTCAAGTTTTTGCATAATTTATAATCAATACCTGCCGGAATCAGAGTACGGCCACGCCCTGAGCCATCTGGCGGTTGCCACCGCCCCCGAACAGGGAGTCAATCAGCCCCTGAAACGCCTTATCCTGCTGGAGTTGTCCCGCCATCAGGTTTTCCTGGGCATACTGCAGGATGGAACGACCGCCCAGTTCAACGGCCTGCTGCAGTTGCTTCTCTGCCCCATCGGTATCTCCCAGCAAAAACAAAACGTATCCCAGGTGGGTCAGTGCCACCGGCTCACCCGGAATCCGGCGCATGGTGGCGCGGATATTTTCCCGGGCCGCACGGAGCGTATCTCCGGCTGCCTTCAGTTCGCCATCCAGCCACTGCTTTTTGGCAACGGTAACCAGCGTAAGCCCCCAGCCGTTGAGTGCGTCTTTTACCAGTGACTGCAGATCGGGGGACACGGCGGCGCCGTAATGCTTTACCACGTTCCGGTAGCTGGCCACGGCCGCGTCGCCCTGACCCGTACGCCGAAGCGCCGCGCCTTGCCGGTTTAACGCCAATGCCACCTGGGTCTGTACCTGCTCGTCGTCTGAGTCGATATAGCGGCTCAACAGTTCTTCGTAGGATCCAATTTCCCGGTCCGGATTTCCCTGATTGCCGTGGGTAATGCCCGCATAAATCAGTGCCTTGGCCACCTGATACTGCACGTCGGCGGCGGTGGATTCGCCATATCGGGAAACCACATCGGCATACATGAGCAACTCGTCCTCATCCTGGCCCTGCTCGCTGAGCATGACGCCGATGTTGACCATCGACATGGCCACAGGCTCATAAAAGGCCGGGTCGTCCATTTTTCCGTACCGGTCAACCAGGCGGTAATACACCGCGATCACCCGGGAGTGGGGGTGGTCCAACTGGCTCATGGTCACCGCCTTGTTCACCATGGCCCGGGCAACCCGTTCCTGTATTTCCACGCTGTCAGACAGGGCAAAGCGGCGGATCAGGTCTTCGTATACTGCAAGCTCCCCGCTTGCATCACCCAGTTGCCCAAGGGTAATTCCCATGTTCATCATGGCCTTGACCACCTGCTCCTGCATTGCCGGGTAGGCCGAATCTCCAAAGCGCGCGATCACGTCGCCATAGGTATCCACTTCCTTTCTGCCCCGGCCCAACTGGCCGTAGGTAATGGCCCGGTTGACCAGCGCCTTGGCCACCTGCAATTGCAGGGCGGGGTTGTCGGAGGAGCCAAAACGGCTGACAAGCTGTGCGTACGATTCCAGTTCCTCTCCGCCGCGACCCAACTCACCCAGGGCAACGCCCTTGTTGAGCAGGGCGCTTGCCAGCGGCTCCCAGTGGGACGGGTCGCTGGAGCCGCCAAAGCGTGCCAGCATGTGGTCAAGCACTTCCACCGCCAGACGCCAGCGGCCCACCTGCCCCAGGGTAATGCCCTTGTTGACCATGGCTTTCGCCACCCTGGCCTGAATCTCCGGCGCGGACGATTCCGCAAACCGGGCAATCAGATCGTCATATGCAGCCATTTCCTCATCTCTGAGGCCCTGCTGATCGAAGGTGATCGCCTTGTACATCATTGCCTTGGCCACCTGCAGCAGGATGGGCAACCGGGTGGCATCCTGAAAGCGTTCCGCCACCCGATCGTACATATCCAGTTCGTCCTGCACCCGGCCCAGTTGGCCAAAGGTGACCGCCTGATTCACCATGGCCTTGGAAAGCTGTTCCAGCAACTCGAGGTTGGTGTCGCCGTCAAACCGCTCGATCAGTTGCTGATATACCGCAATTTCTTCTTCGGAACGCCCCAACTGGCCCAGCACAATGCCCTTGTTCACCAGCGTTCGGGCCACCCGCAGCCGCACCGTCAGCGCCCCGGACGCGCCGAACCGGTCGAGCAGGTCGTCGTACACGGTCAGTTCATTTTGCGGGAGGTCCATCTGTCCGTAGGTAATGCCCTTGAACATCATTGCCCGGGCCACCTGGGTCTGCACACCCGCCGCTGCAGAGTCGACAAAGCGGGCCACCACCCGATCGTACATCGTCATTTCCTCGGTCATCCGGCCCAGTTGCCCCAGCGTAACCCCTTTGTTGACCATGGCTTTCGCCACATATTCCTGCAGGGCGGGCGGTTCTGAATTCTCCAGCCGTTTGATCAGACGCTCATAGGCCTTCATCTCCGCTTCCGGGTTGCCCATCTGGTCAAAAGTGATTGCGCTGTTCATCAGCGCCATGGCCACCTGTATCTGTAGCGCCAGCATCTGCGATCGGCCAAAGCGGGAGATCACCTGATCGTAAACCTTGAGTTCTTCCCTGGAGCGACCCATCTCTCCCAGTGCCACCCCCTTGTTGATCATCGCCTTGGCAACCAGTTCCCGCATGTCCGGGTCTTTTAAACGAGCGTAGCTTGAAATCAGTTCGTCATACGTGGTGATGGCCTGCTTCCACAACTCCTGCCGACTCAGGGCGTATCCACGGGTCAGCAGGGACGAGGCGGACTTGAATACGACTTCTGCCCCCCCTCCCTGATAGCCGGACACGGCCCCGGTGCCACCAGTGGCACACCCGGCGGGCAGCAGCATGACGGATACGAGCATAAGACAGGCGGCTACAGACAGGCTGGGCCTTACGGCCGCGGATACTTTTTTCCACGTCATGAAAATTCCATTTCGATTGAGTACGCTCGGGTTATTGACTTCTTATCGTGCAATTACCACCCAAACTAAAGGCGCGGTGGCGGATGTGCAGCCGTCTCCTTCGTTTTTTTGTAAATCAGAGGCCACGCTGGGGAACAGCCATGTTCCACGTGCCTCTACCTGCCAACCAGCAGAGCAAGCCCACGTGGCCTGAAAAGATGCCCAGTACAGCCTCTGATTTACAAAAATCCTTCACGCGCCTCGGATACGACCGCACCTCCGCCGCCTCCCCCGATTGTCATTCCCGCGTACGCGGGAATCCAGTTTTTGTAAATCAGCGGCCACGCTGGGGAACAGCCATGTTCCACGTGCCTCTACCTGCCAACCAGCAGAG
>CBDUXI010000025.1:0-30721 GCA_965371175.1 uncultured bacterium | reverse complement strand
ATTGAGATGGTAAAATAGGCGAGATCGGCGAGTTGATGTCCTGCAAGAGACAACCAAAATATACCTGGAACACCTGGATGCGGGATATACCCCGGAAAAAGCGGCACAAGAGGCGGTAAAGAAAGCAAACGAGACTGCGGCACCGAGCCTGTTTCAGTTTGCACCAAAACCCCGCAGGCGATAGGTTACAGCCGGTAAAAAACGGGATCAGGGTTTTGGCCGGTCCGGCGGTCCCGCAGCGGCCACCATGGCCTCCATGCGGCGGGTGGTCTCGTGATCTGGAAACCGCTTCCGGAGCGTATGCAGCGCGCGCCGGGCCTCTATGATCTCCCCGTATTCCAGGTAGGTTTCGATCGCCCGCCCGTACCAGTACACTGACTTTTCGGCATCCTTCTCCACGCCGGCGCCGTACTCGAAATGACCCGCTACGGAATCCTGTGATCGGGGGTCGCCAAGCTGGGCGCCAATCAACTCCCACCGGTGGGCTTCCCGGTCGTTTTTTGGCAACCCACCCCACCCCATGGAGTACAGCCCCGCAATCCGAAAGGGTGCCCCGGTATCTCCCAGGCCGAATCCTCTGAGATACATTTTTCTGGCAAGAACGCGATCCTTCTTCACCCCCACCCCAGCCCCCGACATATGCATGTGCCCCAGCCGCGTGTATGCCTCGGCCACCCCCTGGGCTGCCGCCTTGCGGTACCAGCGGGCCGCCTTGCCGGGCCGGTACGGCACCCCGAGCCCCGCTCTAAACATATATCCCATGAAGAACTGCGCCTCTGCGTCTCCGCGCCGCGCCGCCCGCTTGATCCATTTGGCCCCCGCAGGCAGGAAAGAGGGGTCCTTCTCCCCCCACGTTATATAGATCCTGCCGAGCAAGGCCTGGGCCTCCAGTTCCCCCAGCTCGGCATACGGCAGCAACAGTTCCGCGGCCCGCTCGTACGAGCCCGCATCATAGGCGGCGAACGCATCCTCCAACGAATGCGCGGGCTGCGGCGCATTGCAGGCAAACACGGAAAACAGCAAAAGCGCGATCAGGATCGAACGAATCATGCATGCAGTTTAGCAGTTTGAGAGAAAGCGGGAAAATTCGATACCGCATCCGTATCGTTCACCCAGCCGGGTGGCCATGCAAAATCACGCGGCCTGAAAGGCTGCCCATCGCAGCCACTGATTTACAAAAATAAAAAACGTCTAAAACGTCCAGAAACACCAAAACGTCCAAAAACGCAGGGCGGCAAAAGCCGTAGCTTCCCATACTCTTCGGGCGGATCGTATTTCCGGTGCAATGGGGTGCCATACGTTTTCTGATTTCCGCTCCGGGGCCGCGCCCCGCCATGAATCACGATGCGGGTCGAACTACACAAAAAACAGTCCGAGGCGTTTGGCTCTCCGGCCACGGAACTCCTGTACGGCGGGGCCGCCGGGGGCGGTAAGTCGTTTTATCTGCGGGTATCGGCCATCCGCTGGTGCCTTTCGGTGCCCGGCTGCCAAGTGTATCTGTTTCGCCGCACCCACCCGGATTTGCGCGCCAACCACCTGCGCGGGCCACGAAACCTGCACGAACTGCTGGGGGCGCTAAAGGGGGCAGGCAAAGTGCGCTGGCACGAGTCATCTCATGAGTTCCGCTTTGCGAACGGCTCGGTACTCAAACTGGCGCACCTGCAATACGAAAACGACGTGGAAAAATATCAGGGGGCCGAAATCCACGTGCTCGTCATTGACGAACTGACTCACTTTACCCACCACCAATACCGGTTTTTACGTTCCCGTGTGCGGCTGGCGGGCCTGTCCATACCCCCTCCCCTTGCCGGTCGCTTGCCGCGTATCGAGTGCGCCAGCAATCCCGGTTCGGTGGGGCACGCCTGGGTCAAGGCGGCCTGGGTCAACGCCGCGCCCCCCGGTGCCATATGGAGGGCATCAAGCGATGCGGGCGGTATGCACCGCCAGTACATCCCGGCGCGCCTTGTCGACAACCCCACCCTATTAAATGAAGACCCGGATTATGTGGCCCGGCTTTCCGGGCTGGGCACGCCGGAGCTGGTGCGGGCCATGCGGGATGGTGATTGGGACATTGTGGCCGGGCAGGCGTTTGAACAGTTCCGGGTAGATCGCCATGTGGTGGAGCCGTTCGATATTCCCCCGGGATGGACCCGCTTTCGCTCCATGGACTGGGGCAGTTCAAAACCGTTTTCCATCGGCTGGTGGGCAGTGTCGGATGGCACCGACCCACGCTATCCGGCAAACGCCCTGATCCGTTACCGGGAATGGTACGGCTGGAACGGCCAGGCCGACAACGGCCTGCGGCTCACCAGCACCCAGGTGGCCGAAGGGATTCGCTCGCGCGAAAAACCGGGGGAGCGCATCACCTATTCGGTGGCCGACCCCGCCGTGTTCGGCAATCACGACGGCCCGTCGGTGGCGGAGCGCATGGCCGCCACCGGGGTGCTGTTCAAGCGCGGGGCAAACGACCGTCGGGCAGGCTATCAGGAACTGCGCGGGCGCATCGCCGGAGAGGACGGACGGCCCATGCTGTACGTCTTTTCCACCTGTACCGACGGTTTCCTGCGCACCCTGCCCGATCTGGTGATGGACAAAAACAACCCGGAAGACGTGGACACCACCCAGGAAGACCACGCCTACGACGAGGCACGCTATGCGTGCATGAGCCGGCCGTTCGCCGCATCTCAAAACAAACCACAACCCGGCAGGCGCGACCGCTGGGTCAACGCATTTACAAACAAGGAGGACTACGGTTGGAAAACAACATGACGGAACAAGAGCGGGAGCAGGAACTGCTGGACAGGCTGGTGGCCCACTTCAATCAGGCCGCCGACGCCTCGGATGCCGCCCGCACCCATGCGGAGCGGGACCGGGACTATTACGACGGCAGGCAATGGACCGCCGAAGAGGAGCAGCAACTCAAAAAGCGCGGGCAGGCGCCCATCGTGGTCAACCGCATCAAGCCGAAAATGGACTATCTGCTGGGAATGGAACGGCAGATGCGCACCGATCCGCGTTGCTACCCCAGAAACCCGTCCGACGAAGGGGCCGCCCGCGCCGCTACCGATGCGGTGCGCTTTGTGCTCGACAACAACGATTTTGACCAGACCCGCTCCACCGTATTTGAGCATCTACTCATTGAAGGCGCGGGGTTCGCCGAAGTGGTGGCGGAGCCGCGTGGCACCAAAACCCGCATCACCATCAACCCCATCTCGTGGGACCGGGCGTTCTTCGATCCCCACTCCCGGCGGCGCGACATGAAAGACGCACGCTTCCGCGGGCAGGTGATCTGGATGGACCTGCCCGAGGCCCGCGCCAAATACCCGAATAAAACGGAATTGCTCGATACCGCCTACGCCACGGGCGATGGCGGGGGCGGCAGCACCTATGACGACCAGCCCGCCGCCCGCTGGGCCGACCACAAGCGCCAGCGGGTGCGGGTGGTGGAAATCTGGTACCGGGAAGGGGGCGGCATCAATCAAGCCGTGTTCTGCCGGGGCGGTATTTTAAAAGGACCACTCCCCAGCCCGTACACGGACGACGAGGGCCAACCGGAAGATCCGTATGTGTTCTGCTCCGCCTTCATCACCCGGCACGGCAACCGCTACGGCGCAGTGCGCCAGCTTATCGGCGTGCAGGATGAGATCAACAAGCGTAGGTCCAAGGCGTTGCACCTTCTGTCCGTGCGCCAGGTGCGGGCCGAAAAAGGCGCAGTGGAAGATGTGGCCCGTGCCCGCAGGGAACTTGCAAAGCCAGACGGCTGGATCGAAACTGTGCCCGGATTTTCCATGGATATTCTGCCCACGGGCGATATGGCCCAGGCCCAGTTTTCGCTGCTGACCGAAGCCAAGGAAGAGATCGATGCAGTGGGGGCGAGCTCCGCCCTCACCGGAAAGCTGGGCGAGGGGGAATCGGGACGCGCCATTCAGGCCCGCCAGCAGGGCGGGCAGATGGAATTAGGCCCGCTGTTCGACACCCTGCGCGCGTGGCAGATGCGCATTTATCGCAAATGCTGGGGGCGGGTGCGCCAGTTCTGGACCGAAGAGCGCTGGGTGCGGGTGACCGACGATGAGCGCAATCTTTCGTGGGTGGGCTTAAACCGCCCGGTCACCATGGGCGAGGAGCTTGCGGCAGAGCTGGGTAGCATCCCGCCCGAAATGCTGGGCGACCCCCGCCTGGACGAGGTGGTGCAGATCGAAAACCGGGTGGCGGAGCTGGATGTAGACGTCATTGTGGGCGACATGCCCGATACCGTCACCATCCGCCACGAGGAGTTCCGCACGCTGGCGGAGCTTGCCCAGGCGGGGCTGCCCATCCCCCCGGAGGCGCTTATCGAGGCATCCGGCATCCGCAGCAAGGACAAGATTCTGGCCGCCTTAAAGGGCAACCCGGAGGCCGAAGCGGTAGAGGTTCGCCATGCTGAACAGTTGCGGGAACTGGAGATTGAAAAGCTCATCCACGAAATCCACGAGCGCCACGCCGGGGCGCTAAAGACCGAAGCCGAAGCTGCAAAGATCAGCCGCGACACCTAAATAGAACAGGAGAATCAACATTATGTATGAACAGCTCGTACGCGAAATACTTGGACTGAACGACCCGAACATAAAACCGGAACCCGTTTTCCGTAGAAAGACAATGGATGAAATTCTGGAAGGCAAAGGCATCCCCCGTGGCGGGGCAGCATCGCTGACCCCCATTTTGGAGCCCGGCTCCGTTGCCGCCATGAACGCTGAGGCCGATGCGAAGGCGGCGGAAGCGGCGGCCAACCCGCCCGGCTTTACGCCCCAGTGGGGAGCACCGGCCAGGCCACCGTTTTTTCCACCCACCAGCCCGTTTTCCCCCCGGCCCTTTTCGGCACCGGGTGAACTGGCCATGGACCGCCTGAATCCCGCCACCCCCAACCTGTGGAATGCACCCACGGCACGGGCGGCGGGCACAGGGCAGTTTGATTTCGGAACGCTGTCACCCGACCCCGGCACGGTGATGGAACACATGCTCGAAAGGGGCGCGCAGACTCCCCCTCCGAGGCCCATGTGGAACCGGGTGCCGGTTACACAACCGCCAGCGGGGATAGATACCACCACCGGTGCACCGTTTTGGGATCGGGCGGCCCTTGGCATTCTGGTCAAGCCCGAAGGCCGATATTCCTATGTGGAAGATCGCTTTGGCAAAGGAAACGCGGGGTACAGCCCGGAGGGCGAACTGATGTTCCGCCCCACCGATACCAACCAGTGGACATTGGCAGATGAAAAAGGTCCCGGTTGGGGAGATATTGCCGATTTTTCAGGAGATGCAATCGAACTGGGATCGACAGCTGCCGGGGGATTTTTAGGCGGTGGTGTGCCGGGCGCGATGGCGGGAGCTGCCGCTGGCAATCTGCTCCGGCAGGCTGTCGGAGAAGCATTGCCCGGTGAAACCGGTATGTCTTTGGGTGAAAGTGCACTCCGCGTGGGCGCGTCCGGCCTGACGGCGGGTGCGGGAAAAAAGCTGTGGGACGCAAGCAGGGTGATGCCCCGGCTCCGGAAAATTTATGCCGACATCCCCAAGGGGCTTGAGCCTCCGGTGCATCCACCGCTGACGCCCGGACAACTGGCGACCCTCGACGCAGTTGCGGAGCGGCTGGCGGGGGCCGGAGTTTCTATCGGCACGGGAACGGTGCTGGACGAAGCCCTCAACAAACCGGAAGCCCGCAAACCGGAAAACCCTCAACCGGACAAACAACCGCAAGGTCCCTCCCCCCATAGGCGGCGCATCCCCAAACCGTGATCGCCGAAAAAGAGGGCTTACTTTTCCCCGGATCGCTCCCGTTGTTTTTCCTGCCAACGGACCGCCTGCCAGCGCAGAAAACGGTAAACAAAGTGGCCCCCGAACCCGGCAAACACGATAAGCAGGACAACCGTGGCAACCAGGGTTTCTGCCACAAGCCCGACACTTATTGAATCGCCATGGTCGCGAAACATGATGAAGACCATCATGATCACCCCGATCGGGGCCGCCTTCTTGATGGCGCCAACACTGAAGCAAAACCGGTCGTGGGAGATATCGGGTAGATAATTCAACATGACTGGCAACTGGTGCCGGTAAATCCGCCAGAGCATCCAGCCAATGGTTCCGAGCACAACCATGAAGCCGGTTATCATCAGGAGTGTGTTTTTGGTTTTTTCGCCAACGCGCATGATCTCAAGCCCGCCTATGCCCCCCACAAACAGGACGGAAAGCCACCATACCCAAAGCCGCGTGGGAATGGTCGATTTGTGCTCGGCGGGGCGGGTGGCTTCGTCTTCCGGCTTTGGTTCGTCATTCATGACGTCAGTTTAGCGGTTTGAGGTAGTAGAGAGGAAACTGACGGCCACGCCGGGGTGTTAAAAACCGAGGCGGAAACGGCAAAGATCAGCCGCGACACCATCAATTAAACAGAACAGGAGAATCAACATTATGTATGAAAAGCTCGTACGCGAAATACTGGGTCTGGACGACCCAAACATGGAGCCAAAGCCCGCATTCCGCAGAAAGACGATGGATGAAATCCTGGAAGGCAAAGGCATTCCCCGTGGCGGGGCGGCATCGCTTACCCCCATTCTGGAGCCGGGCTCCGTGGCCGCCATGAACGCCGAGGCGGACGCGACGGCCGCAGCGGCCAATGCCAATCCGCCGGGCTTTACGCCCCAACCGGGGATATCGGCCACGCCACCCTTTTCACTGCCCACCAAACCACTCCGCACCCGGCTCTTTTCGACACCGGAGGATTGGTCGTTTCAGGCGAGCCCACCACAGAAGTTGTTTGGGAGCCGCACCCCGAGAGAACGGGCCATGGATCGCCTGAACGCCGCCAGCCCCGGCCTGTGGAATACCCCCGCGCCTGTGGCACAGGAACCTGTGCAGCCCCCATCTCCCAGTGCCTGGAAGCTATTCAGAAACGTGGCCCGCTCCCCGTACGAAGGTCTGGAAGAAGGCCTTCTCGACGAGGTAATCGACGATCAGAGACAGGAGCGCATTCAGCCCCAGCCGTTCACCCAGCCGGAGGGGGAGTTCAACAAATCCATCAATCGGTGGATAGGGCCTATAGGCGCGAGGCTGTTCAAAAGGTTCGAAGAAATTGCTGACGCCATGGGCGATCCGGACGGTGCCGTTTACCAAGCCGAACGAGCCGGTCGGATGGAACAACTGTTCACCGACAACCAGCGCCGGGTCAGAAGTCGGGATGACGTGAAAAACTGGGAGGACTGGTTGGACCTGCGGGAGTCACAAGCGGGAAGCGTGGCTCCCCGAATCGCTACAGGCGCCACCGGTTTGGCATTTCCGCCCATCCGCCCGATTACGACCACCATGAGTATTGCGGATTGGGCTAACCGGCTCTTCCCAAGCGATCACGATATGCCGGAGGACTTGCCATAAATCGCCCGGTGGGATGCATACAAATATGCGATTTACTCTTTCTTGGTTTTGGAGGCATCGTTCCGAATCATGATGGACCATTCCATGGCGAAATAAACCACAATTGCTCCTATCCCTATAACGGTCCAGCCAACACCCCCTGGTTTGGGAATGCCCGCATTTCTTACATGCGCTATATACCACTCCAGCATACCCCAACCCAGGAAAAACACGGTGATTTGCAGGGGAATTCGAACAGCAGGGCGGGGGATTTTTCGGGCGCGCCACAGGGCCCATATGATGGCCACAGCCATCACTATGCCCACAAAATGAACAGCCCAGGGACTCATGCCGCAGAGGATAGCAGGGCGATAAAGTAAACGCCAAGGCCGGGCGGGCAGACCCAGGCAGGCGGAACCATGTTGGAGGGGAAAAACCGGTTCCACCCATCCACTTAAAATCCGTATTTTAATACGCCGCCCCTGAGCCAATAGTGGGGCTGGTTTACTTCGGCAACTGGAACGGCACCACGTATTTCTCGAAGTATTCGCGGGAAAGGGCCTTAGCCTGCTCAAGTTGGTCGGGGGTCAGAGAAGGCGCAAGCGCGTCCCGCTTGTTTCCTGCATGGGCAGTCCCCTGCGCCGCGGCGATGTTGAGCCACGCATAGGCCTGCACATGGTCCTGGGGAGCGTTCCCGCCATCAGCGTACATGAGTCCAAGGGCGTGCTGAGCCCCTGCATGCCCCGCCTCCGCCGCCTTGCGGAACCATTCAAGGGCACGGGCGAAGTCCTGCGGGACACCCTGACCAGTGGCGTACAGGAGCCCAAGGTTGAACCGGGCCTCGATATGCTCCTGTACCGCAGCCTTGCGGTACCATTCAAAGGCCGTGGCATCGTCCCGTGCAACCCCATCGCCGTTGGCGTACATGAGCCCAAGGTTGAATTGGGCCCCCGCAAGACCCGATTCCGCCGCCTTTTGATACCACTCAAAGGCACGGGCGAAGTTTCGCGGAACGCCCTGGCCGTTCACATACATGGTCCCAAGGGCGAGTTGGGCATGAGCATCTCCCTGCCCGGCCGCCTTTTGGAACCACCCGGCGGCTCTGGCGTCATCTTGGGGGACACCCCTTCCCTTGCTGTACATAATCCCAAGGGCGAGTTGGACTTCAACAACCCCCTGTTCCGCCGCCTTGCGGAACCACTCAAGGGCCGTGGCATCGTTCTGTGGGACGCCCAGGCCTTTTATATACATGGCCCCAAGGGCAGCTTGCGAAGCGGCATGCCCCTGATCCGCCGCTTTTTGGTGCCACTTGGCAGCCGTGGCATCATTCTGCGGCACGCCCTGACCAGTAGCGTACAGCACTCCAAGATTGTACTGAGCCTCCGCATTCCCCTGCTTTGCCAACGGCTCAAACTCGCGCAGTGCTGTAGTGTAGTCACCCCGTTCGTATGCAGCGCCCCCCTCCTCCAACCCGGCCCACGCCGACCCCGGAAACAGGGTGGCGAAAAGAACCGCCCACAGGGCAGTAATGACGATTCGACTGTTCATGATGACGTTCCCAAGTGGTACGGAGAACCAGACGACACCGCTACTTCAAATACAAATGCGGCAATGCTGTCCTGAGCCATTAACGGGTTCCCCATTCAAGTTGAAGCGCAATTATAGCAATCGCCAACCGCTGGTGCCTTGAAATGAAACATACCCCCTCTCGCCTTTACTTTCTTTTCCCGTGCGCTATGATCGAACTTGAGGAGGGGAACAAATATTCACGTCGGGCCGCCCGGGGACGTGCGCGGGGCGGCATTTCGGGAAAAGGCCTGACCAGTATGGGGCCGTCCGGGAGCGCGGCACCGCCATATAAGGTCTTTACCCACCCATCTACAAGCGGAGGGAAAGACCTATGGCTACGAGTGCGATTGTATTTCTGTCGATAATGGGAGCCATTTTCGCCTGGGGTATCTGGATTGCCTGGAAAGGCATCATTGCGGAATTTCCGGGATTCAGGGAAGGAGCCAAAAACTCCGGAATACAGCCCCACGACAAGAAAAGTGCAGCCTGACGGCTGGCTCACCCAAAAAAACAAGCAACCCAAAGGGGGGCACGAAAAACCGTGCCCCCCTTTTTTTGTATTTTTGTAAATCAGAGGCCACGCAGGGACGCGGCTATGTTCCGCACCTGTCGATCTGCCGGATGAACGGAGCAAAACCACGCGGCCTGTAAAGCAACCCGATGCGGCCTCTGATTTACAAAAAAATAAAAAACGTCCAAAACGTCCAAAAACACCAAAACGTCCAAAAACGCAGGGCAGGCAAATCCTTCTGCGGACAAAATAGGTCCTGCGTTGGGGGAGGGCACTTCTGGAGTATGCGAGCGCCAGGGAATTAACAGGCGTCGGCTTCGGAGGTAAGTGCCCAACGCAACAACGGGGGGCGGCGTGAGTCGCCGGTTTTACATTGGGCCAGGCGCTTGCGGTAGAGGGAATGAATCTCCTCCCGCCGCGCCGCCCCTCGTTACTTTTTGATACGGATGGGGGTCATCCGCCTAATCAATGCCGCGTGGGTTACGCAGCATTGATAACCACTCCCCTGCCACTGCAATCCGCTTTGGGGCATACCGCCCCCAAGGACACCCGCCGCCGGGGTTGATCGGGCGATACGGGACGACGCCGGTTTCGGTCGAAAACAGCAAGAAGGACGCGCAATCAAATGAAGTCGCTGGAAGAAATTCTTGAAGGAAACGGGAACACGGTCGATACACCTTCGGCAGATTCGGGCAATGCCCCGGAGAGTACCGAGTATGTCGATCCACCCCCCGCCACGGGCGATATCGCCGGGACGCCGCCGGAAGAGGATACGGACGGGCACACACAAATGGTGCCCATTACGGCGCTTCTTGATGAGCGCAGAAAACGCAGGGAGATGGAAGAACGGCTCGCACGGGTGGAAACTGATGAACCGGCGTTTAACGCTGGCGGTATCCATCCGGGCGAGCTGGAAGAGGCGCTTTCGCATCATATGGAAGCGGGACGCATGGACCAGGCGGAGAACGCCGCCCGGTCACGTTTTCCGGACTTCGACCAGAAGCTGGATGCATTCGCCCAACTGGCGGATATCCATCCCGGCCTTTCCGCCCAACTGGCAGCCGCCCCCGATCCGGGGGAGTTTGCCTACCGGGTGGGAGCGCAGGCCCTGGCCATGATGGGCAGCCATCAAAGCCATGACCAGGAGGCGCGCATCCGTGCCGACGAACGGGAAAAGGTCCGCCGGGAAATGTTGAAAGAGCGTCTTCCCGAATCCCTGTCCAGTACCCAGTCGGCCGGTTCCGCCAAGGACAACGCCGCCTGGAGACCCAAATCGATCGAGGAAATCCTGAAAGGAAAAGGAATCAATGGCTGATACAACGACAGCAACCGGCCTGACCGTACAACAGTGGGACGAAAAGTTCTTCGAAGAGTACGTCGGGTCCAGCCGGTTTATCCGGTACATGGGGAGCCACGAAAACGCGGTTATCCATGTAAAGGAAAACCTGACCAAAACCCAGGGGGATCGTATTACGTTTGCCCTGGTACACGACCTGGGGGGCGCCGGTGTTTCCGGTAACAGCACCCTGGAAGGCAACGAGGAAGCGCTCGACACCCGCTCCCACGCCATCGATGTGGATGTGCTGCGGCACGCCGTGGTGGTGACTGACTGGGAGGAGCAAAAAAGCGCGCTGGGCCTGCGTGAAGCAGGCAAGAGCCGCCTGAAAAACTGGGCGCTGAAGCGGATGAGGATGGACGTTATCGCCGCCTTGGGCTCCATCGACGGCGTAGCCCATGGCACCGCCACAGAAGGACAGAAGGACACCTGGCTGCAAAACAACGTAGACCGGGTACTGTTCGGAGCATCCAAGAGCAATACCGCAGGCGGTGCCGGCACGGAAGATCACAGCTTGTCTTTGGCAAATGTGGACAGCGCCGCCGACACCCTGTCGCCGGGCATGGTGTCACTGGCCAAGCGCATGGCACAGGAGGCGGACCCGAAAATCCGCCCGCTGAACGTGGATGGGGACGAGGAGTGGTTCATTCTGTTCGCACAGCCCCGCGCCTTCCGCGACCTGAAAAACGACACCGACATGATGGCCGCCAACCGGGAAGGCTGGACCCGTGGCAAGGAGAACCCGCTGTTTACCGGCGGCGACCTGATCTGGGACGGCGTGATCATCAAGGAGATTCCGGAAATTTCGGCAATCACCGGGGTCGGTGCCGCTGGCATCGACGTGGCCCCCAACTACCTGTGCGGTGCACAGGCGGTGGGTCTGGCCTGGGCGCAGCGGACCCGTACCGCCACCCAGGACACGGACTACACGTTCCGCCACGGAGTGGCGGTGCAGGAAATCCGCGGCATCCAGAAGCTGCGCTTTGGTACCGGGGCGTCGGACACCGACACCCCTTCCGATCACGGCGTACTGACCCTCTACACCTCGGGTGTGGCCGACAGCTAATCGCTGACGGAAATGTGAACCGGCCCCCCGGCATATACGCCGGGGGGCCACCATATACGGAGAAGAAAATGGCCGCTCCCGCTGCAACCGCAAACGCCATCAAAACCGGTGCACTCAGGAAACTGGGCGTGCTGGCCGCAGACGAAACTGCTTCCGCTGCCGACGACAAACTGATCGGCGACGCCCTGGACCGGATGATCGACGCTGCGGGGCGCGATGGCGATATGAATTTTTACCGCGACCAGATCCCGGACGACGCCGAGGAAGGGCTGATTGTCATGCTGGCCGCCGCCGTGGCGGAGGATTTCGGCTACCCGGCAAGCGGTATTCCGGCACTGGAAGCCAAGGCGTCCATCGAACGCGGGAAGTTCCGCAAGGACGCAAGCATCGGCGCCTCCGAAAGCGCAGTCACGTTTGTGAACTACTGATGCTGTCTAACGTAAACATCAACACCCTGGCCTTTGCCGAGCAGATTGCCGTGAACGTATCCGGGCGCGTGCCGTTCCGGCTTACACACTCGGATATTCGCATCGGCATGGGCGATACGGCCTCCGGCGTGCCCGCCCTGGGCGTGAACCTGACCGGGCTGGACCCGGCGGGATTTACCGTGGGGCTGCCGGGTTCGATTGGCATGAATGACATCCGCACCGTTGGGGCCGACGTGCTGGCGACCGACGGAAGCATACAGGCCCGGTTGATCGACATTGCCGCCGATGCCGCGTTTGGTGAGGCGCGGATGGAGCTTTCGTTCGATACCAAGCCGGGCACGTTGGTGACCCTGCCGTTTAAGTCGTGGGGTTGCCAGTTCTGGCACCAGCCTTATTTGCAAGGCGGGCCGGACCCGTTCACGGGGTACGAACCGGGGGAGAACCCGACGGACCATGAAGGCCCAAGCCGTAGGGCCGCCGACGTGTGCGGAAGCTATGCGGTGTACGACACCCTGGGCAACCGCAAGCTGATGCACATTCGCCGCCCGCGCATCTTTGACGGCATGGGCAATGAGGGGCTGATCCCGCACCCGGTCTTCCCCGGCGTGCCGATCCCCGCCGTTGACCTGGTTATCACCCCCACGTCGTTTGAGTTTCACATTGACCCGACCTGGCTGGCCTCCGCTCCGGCACCCATCACCATCGACCCGAACCTTGGGTATGACTCCATCGGGGGCACGAACGGGGTGAATACAATACGGGTCAACTGCTGCCAGTTCACCGAGGGTGGGAGTGGCAATGATTACGACACTTTCTTTGTTTACAACGGCTCGGACACCACACCGATAGATATTGAAACAGCGGTTTATGGCGATACCGCTGGTATTCCTGACGCGCTGATCCAGTCCGGCCCGACGATCACCGGGGCAACCGGGTGGGTAAGCGGTGCGATCACCACCGTAACTACCAGCGCCAGCGACGTAATCTGGATGCTGTGGCAGGGCAGTAATGGCGCAGGCGGGGTGGATGAACACGATCCCCGCTATGACGCCTCCTGGACAAGCGAAACCTGGAATATAAGTACGGCTTACTACAGCCCCTGGGCGGACCCGGCGGCGCGGGCATCGGTGGTAACAGCCGCCCGCAAATATTCCGTCTACCTGCAACCGGCGGCGGGGGGTGGTCTTTTCATCCCGGTAGCCATGAACCACTACAGACGATTGAGAGCAGCATAAATGTATTTAAAACAGTCCACCACCATCACCGTCAAGATGGGGCCGTTCCTCGACAAAACGGACGGCGTGACGGAAGAAACCGGCCTGACGCCCGGCGTGGAGGTATCCAAAAACGGCGGGGCGTTTGCCGCCCGGAACAGCGCCACGGCGGTATCTCACGATGCCGAAGGCTGGTACGGCGTGGAACTGAACGCCACCGACACCGGCATACTGGGACGGCTCCAGGTAAAGGCGCAGGACGCCGCCAACCATTTGCCCGTGTGGCACGAGTTTATGGTGGTCCCGGCGAATGCTTACGATTCGTTGGTGGGGGGCACGGGCACTTTGCAGGCAGACCTGACCCAGATCGGCGGCGTTACCCAGTCCGCCACCGACCTGAAAGACTTTGCCGATGCAGGGTACGACCCGGCCACGGGCAAGGTGCAGGGCGTGGTGCTGGTGGACACCACCACTGCCAACACAGACTACACCGCTCCGGACAACACCAGTATTGCGGCAATCCTGACCGACACCGGCACCACCCTCCCGGCGCAGATATCCAGCCTGAACGACTTTGACCCGGCAGTGGACACTGTGGCATCCGTAACCACGGTGGGGAGCGTATCCGGTGCGGTCGGGTCGGTCACTGGAAACGTAGGGGGTAACGTGTCGGGCTCGGTAGCGTCCGTGACCGATAAAACCGGCTTCACCCTGGCCACGTCGGAGCACACCTCCATTGCCGATACCCTGCTGAAACGCGATTGGACGGCGGTATCCGGCGAGGCCGCCCGCAGCGTGCTGAACGCCCTGCGCTTCCTGCGTAACAAGTGGGCAATCACCGGGGCATCCAACCCGCGCACCCTGACGATCTACAAAGAGGATGACGCGACTTCCGCATGGACTTCGAGCGCCAACACCACAGCCGGTGACCCGGTGAGCGATTCGGACCCGACATGATCCCGTTTCTGCTTTTTCAAATGACCAGTAACGGGATTGATCCCGCCAACCCCACGCCCCACCTGACCGTGGCCGTGGGGGCTGAAACCGACACGGTACGCGTTCCCGGCATGGTGGATACCGTGACCGTGGGAGCGGAACCCAACACAGTGAGAGTGAGATGAGCAAAACAATAACCGCCGGGCGTACCCGGATTGTCACCCTGCCCACCCCGAAAGACCCGGACGACGTGCTTCTGTACCGCATGGACTGGTCGGCTTTCCTTTCTCCCCTGTCCGACACCATCAGCACGTCCGCATGGGACGGTGGCGGTCTGACCGTGGGGACGGACGCCATTGAAACCAACAGCCTCAAAACCACTTTGTGGCTGTCCGGCGGCACAGATGGAACAACCTACACGGTGGCAAACAAGATCGTTACGGCCGAAGGCCGGACAGTGGAACGCAGCTTTAAATTGATGGTGGAGGAACGATGACCGCAAAATTAATCGGCAACCCCCGGTTTATCGAGGAACTGGCCCCTTCCGGCTATGTATTGACCTACGAAACCGGGACAACCAACGCGAAAAGCGTCTATCAGGATTCCGGGCAAACGGCAGCCCATTCCGGCCCATCTTCCGGAGCCAATGCGGGGGCAATCGGTTTTACCCTGAATATCAACGGGCAGGCGACTGTTTACTGGGCTTCCGGCCTGTACAGGCTTCGAGTTTACCAGAGCAACGATACCCTGCTGTATGAGATCGACGACTTCGACCCACAGGTGCAGGAAGACGCCACGTCCACCACCAACCTGATCCCGAACGGCTCGTTTGAGATCGACGGGGATCTGGATAGCAACCCGGACAACTGGACGCTTTCGGACGCGACCCTGGAGACGATCACCAAAGAAACCGACCAGCACAAACATGGCAAAGCCAGCCTGAAGGGTATATCCACCGGGTCCTGTTCCGGGTACGCCACGACAGGTGATTTCATCACCATAGGTGATCGGAAAGAACTGGAGGTATCGTTAGAGGGACGGGTCGATACCATTACCCTGAACATGCGGCTGCGGGTGTACTGGTACGACGAATCGGAAGTGGCCCTGGGCACGCCGCATACCAATGTGCATGACGCCGCGCTGTCCAACATCGACGTATGGTACAGCCTCCGCTACCGGGTGACGCCGCCCGCAGGTGCCCGACTGTGCAAGGTGGAGGCGTACCCGATCACCAATGCAATTACGGGCAATGCGTGGATCGATAACATTGTGTTGCAGGAAGTGGTCACCCCGGCGGTAACGGCAGTAACGGCCACGGCCACGCTGTTGGCCTCCGACGTGGGATTGGTCACGGTGGATTCGTCCGGAGGTGCGGTGACCCTTACCCTGCCTTCTGCGGCCGACGTGTCCGGGATGGCGTTCGCCTTTATCGCCACCGACGCGACCAGCACCATCACCATCAGCCGCGCCGGGGCAGACACGATCAACGGCGCGACAGGCGTGAAGCTTCGCAGCCAGTATGACGTGCTGAAACTGGTATCTGATGGCGGGGCCGCGTGGTACGAGGCCAACAAAGAAAATGGCGGGTACATCCGCACGCTCACCGCAGACGCCACGCTGGATAACGACGAGTGGGGTTTGTTCATTCTGGACGGCACCAGCAACCCCGTGACGGTAACGCTACCTGCCGCAGCCGATGTCGATAGCAGGCCACGGATTTTTGCCGCCAGCAATGTGGATAACGCCATTACCATCCAGCGGGCCGGGGCAGACACGATCAACGGCAATACATCGGTCACGCTTGCGGCGGTGTATCAATCCAGAACTTTGCGATCTAACGGGTTGGACCTGTGGCACGAGGTCACGGAAATCATTGCTGGCGCAATTACCCAGACCGAGATTGCCTCTGCCGCCGTCGGCCAGGGGGAGTTGAAAACGACCAACGGGACATTATCATTCTCGACCACCACACTGACGGATACAACACTTCCTGGTGGCAGTTACGGGTTCTTCCCGCGAATGAAATCAGGAAACGCTGTGACGTATGTGGAAATGCACATGAGTGAGTCGCCGGGGACGATCACATCTACATCGTACACGACAAACATAGCCGCAAAGACAGGGAACGCATCCTATTGGGCAAACGTATCACAACGCTATATCGACGCATCGCCGCCGTATGACCTTGGTGACGGTGTTGTGCCGCTGTTCACGTTTGCGATGGTAGACGATGCGACTGGAAAGATTGAGGTCGCTTACATTGCTCCTACACCGCCGTGGGCATACAACGGCCCCACCGACATTGCGGCCACACACCGCGCACCGGACGGTACGCCCATGCAACGGCGCAGACGCAAGCCGTCAACACCCATCGCCCAGATGACCCCCGCACAGACAGATGCGTGGCTGGCGCAGGTAACGGCCAACCCGTTCGAGGAAGTGGTGGTCGATCAGGCGTTGAAAAACGCCGACATGCCGCTGATTCCGCACCCGTTTACAAACAACGACCTGACCGGAAAAAGCGTTGTACTGATCGACCCGGTTTCGGATATGTGCGAAAAAATGGCCCTACTGCACGAGGCCGGGGAGGACGTAAACGCCTTGCTTCACGGCGATATGTTGGTGGTGGACAATACGCCGGTTTCTCGCGCTACACCGCCGGGTGTGCTGGCCCATCCGGTGCGGTGGCGGAATTCGGGGGCGTAAGAAAATGCCCTCCCTCCCCATCCCACTCGTCGGCCCCGCCTACACCGAACGGTCGAAAGACCTGAACGCGCAGACCTGCGTGAACCTGTACCCGGTGACAGGCGGCCCCGGCGGCAAGAACATAGTCGCCCTGTACGGCACGCCGGGACTGGTGCTGCGCTCATTTTTGGGAGCCGAAACCATCCGGGGCATGCACAAGTTCAACAATCTGCTGTACGCGGTAGCCGGCGATACCCTTTGGGAGTTGGATACGGACTTCAACACCACCAGCCGGGGCACGCTTTCCACCAGCACCGGGCGGGTAAGCATGTCCGACAACGGCAACGTCATGATGATCGTGGACGGCAACTCCGGCGCTTCCCCGGTGACCGGCGGGTACTTCTGCGACGGCACCACCCTGACGGCCATCGACGATGCGGATTTTCCCGGAATAACCGGATCGGGCACCGTATACGCTCCGACACAGGTGGTCTTTCTGGACGGCTATTTCGTGTTCGACAACCCGAACCGTACCGGTGAATTTTTTCGTTCCACCAACTATGCAACCGATCCGACCGATATGGTGGGTGCTCTGGACTGGGCCACCGCAGAAAGCAACCCGGACCACATCGTGTCAATTCTGGCCCACGGTGGCCACCTGTATCTGCTCGGAAAAGATTCCACCGAAGCCTGGTATCACTCCGGGGAGGAGTTTCCGTTCAACCCGGTGGGTGGCGCCCGATCGGAACGGGGGTGCGCGGCGCAGTGGAGCGTCGGGCATACCCCGGATGCCTTTCTGTGGCTGTCACAGGACCACACCGGCAGCAATCAGGTGGTCATGGCAAAAGGGTTCCAGTTTACGGTGATCAGCACGCCCGCAATCGATTTTTCTATCGAGGGGTACGGCACCGTATCGGATGCCTTCGGATACTGCTACACGCAGGAGAGCCACACCTTTTATGTGCTGACCTTCCCCACGGCCAATGTCACATGGGTGTACGACCTGACCACCGGACTGTGGCACCGTCGCGCCGGATGGGACACGCCAACGGCAACGTACCTGCGGCACCGTGGGAATGCCTACGCACATTTTGCCGGAAAGCATCTGGTGGGCGATTTCGCCACTGGAAAGATTTACGAGCTGGACCTGGACACGTTCGACGAGGACGGCGATGTGTTGCGGGCAGAACGCACGGCGCCGGTGGTGCACGACGGCCAGAACCGCAGGCGCATCTTCTTCCACCGGCTGACGCTGGACATCGAAACAGGCGTGGGAGACATCACCACGCTGGACCCGAAATTGATGCTCGACTGGTCGGATGACGGCGGCCACACCTTCGGGCCGAACCGTCACCTTTCCATGGGCCGGCAGGGAGCATATGGCGTGCGAGTGGTTGCCAACCGGTTGGGAAGCGCCTGCCAACGCAACTTCCGGGTGGCGATCACCGACCCGGTAAAACGGGTGATGATCAGCGCCAGTCTGGATACGGAGGTGGGTACGGCATGAGTGTAAACACGGTAAATAAACTACCGTCCGCAGACGCCCCCAGATTCAATCGGGACATTCGAGTACTGGTCACCCATCAGGTGTTTACCGTGGACGGCACCGACCACGCCTTTACAAACAGCTGGGTGAATTACGACACAGCCACCCACAACGGAGCGGGTGCCCGCAAACACGGGGGGCGGGTTTATCTGGAGGGTGCAATCAAGGGCGGCACCAGCGGGATGCCGACGTTTACGTTGCCTTCGGCCTTTCGGCCCGCAAAGGCAGTGGAACTGGTGGCCAACGATAACGGGGCACCAGGTTACGTTGTTGTGGGCACGGACGGAACAGTAATCGTAACGGCAACAGATACAACAAAATTCAGCCTGGAAGGGCTTTCATTCAGAACAGGAGGATAGAAAAATGGGTCTTTTGAAAAGTATTGCGGATGGCTTCCTTGGCGACCTGGCCGGTGCCAACTCACGCCGACGGGCATCGCGTGCAACCGGCGCGGCGCTGGGTGAAGTACGCGCCGGACTGAGACAGTCGGCCAGATACCTGAGTCCCTACTCTCGGACGGGTCAGGATGCACTTGCCCGACTGGCCGCAGGAAATATTGATGTGACGGCGGACCCGTCATACCGGTTTCGGCTGGACCAGGGACTGGGCGCCGTAAACAGGTCGGCAGCCGCACGCGGCAAATCCCTGTCCGGACAGACCCTGAAGGCCCTGAACGATTACGCCCAGAACTTTGCCTCTCAGGAGTACAACAATGTTTATGATCGACAGGCCAATCTGGCCCGCATGGGACTTGGCGCGGGCACCCAGCTTGCGAATAACCGCCTTGGCGCGGGACGCTCCCTGGCCGACATCTACATGGGTGGCGCCGCAGCACAAAATCAGGCAACACAGGCGGGCATGAGCAACCTGATCAAATTGGCCGAAATCGCCGCATCGGCGGCTTCCTAAGGACAACTGCGCCCGCGCACCGCTTCGCCCCCCGTCCCCGCCTTTGGCCGCAACGGCCCATACGGAAGACCGGCGCCGGTCTCCGTCCGGCGGGGGGCGCCACGGTGGAACGGGAAAAAAAAAGAACCCGAATCGGGTTCTTTTTTAGCGGCTATCGGATGACGGCCTGAAAGGCGTTGTCTGGACCCCCGATGCAATCGGCGAGGGTGTCGGCTCTTTAACACAAAAGACCGGTGCTACACACGACGAACCTACGCGTTTTCGTCCCGTCGTGGGAGCGGGGATCAACAACAATTCAGCCCCGATGCAGTCGGCGAGGGTGTCGGCTCTTTAACACAAAAAGACCGATGCTACACACGATGGGCCTACGCGTCTTCGTACCATTGTGGGAGCGGAGCATTTAGCCTTAAAGTACCTGGCATTCCCTAACCGTCAAGGGGGCTTACGGATATCCCGCCAAATATCCCTATTTCGAGGGAGAGTTTGCCCGGCTGGGGCCGGGATACATTCACCGGTCAGAATCGGTGGCTCCGGCGCGGATTTCTCAAGGTGCGACGGGCCAGCAGGTAGGTATATACGCCAAAGCCTGTCGCCACAGCCAGAAGTGTTCCGTGGTAAGCCATCACTCCGGAACTGGCATGCACGGCCACTGCTGCACCCCAGATGAGCGTGAGCATTGCGGGCACAGCCCCCCATATGAGTACGGCGGTCAGCTCAATCTGCAATCGCCACAACGGTCTGCGTTGTGTCAATCGCTTTATATGCAGACGAACAAAGCCCACAGCCAGCCATGGAGAGGCCACCTTGTCCACAGTTCTCCCATCTGGCATCACGGCAGGCAACCCGGCAATACCTTCCCACAGCCGTTGCAGATACAACAGTTGGTAGATATATCCACCCGTAAGGAAAAGCGGGGCCACCATCAGAAACATGGGAGACGGAATGGACACCCCCAGAAACGGCAGTTTGATTGACGACAGTGCCTGGCCGAACTGGTGGACGGGCGCGGTTCCCATGGCCACAAATGTATACAGGCACCCGATCAAAAGGAGCATGAATACCCGGCGGGCCATCTGTGCCAGTTCGACCACATAAGCAATACCGGCAAACTCACTCAACTCCGGCGGCAAGGTAGCACCGGTCAGATCTCTGCCCGCAAGGTGGTGCGGCAAAACCCCGGAAAGTGCCGTCAGGTCGGCCTGGGCGCCTTCACGTGCCGCCGTATCGACCCAGCGTTCGTGCTCGGAAAACAGTTCATCCAACGGATCTTCGAGTGACGCTCCCGCAGCTTCGCCGTCGGCACTCGCAGACATTCCCGGATCGGACACAGGTTGCTTATCAATCAATCTGTCCGGTACCCACGCTTCCCCCCCCACATCGTGGGAATGTTCTTCATACGCATCGGCATCCGGCAGCTCAGAGACGAGCGCCGGTTCTTCTCCCGCAACCTCTTCCTCCAGCACATCCTGGGCTTCATACGCCGCATCCATACCCGCATCCGAGGTGGGGGTGGAATCAAAAACCGTACCGGTCAGGTCGGTTCCGTTCAGGATGATGCCGGTAATATCGGCCCCCCGAAGATCAGCCCCTTCCAGGTCGGCATTGGTAAAGTTTGCATTTTTCAACCGCGCATCGGTCATGTCCACGTCTGGCAGACAAGCGCCGGTCAGGTCGGCGGAGGTCAGGCGAACTTCCCGCATATCCGCCCAGGTCAGATCGGCTTCCCTCAGGCTGGCGTTAGACAGGTCGGCACACCCCAGTTTTGCCCGGGACAGTTTGGCCTTGCCAAGCGCCGCTTCGGAAAGGTCTGAGTCGGTCAGGTCCACGCCCGACAGGTCGGCCCTTTCCAGGCAGACAGCAGTCAGGTCCATATTGGACATGTCCGCCCCGGAAAGCACGGCCCGCTCCCCGCTTTTTCCATTCGAGGCAAGCCACTGGTGATGGGCATCCAGAATCCGGTCAAGGGTTTCCTGATCCATGTGGGATGGCTGCTCTTCCCTGGTTTTCATCGGTCGTTCCGATCCCCTTTCATGCGGGTGCACGCGCCAACCGGGTGGCTTTCGTAACGGTACCACACCCGGTCGCAGGCGTACCCGGACCTGGACCCGGCACGGTCACGTTTTTTCTTTTCGGTCAAACTCGCAAGCATATCCACCGTACCGATTTATTCTTTTGCCCGTCTCACGCCGATATTTCATTTCTCCCCTTCCCCCGGTATAGTCTCACCCGTGTTCAGCCTCTCCCATTCAGACAGGAATCCGGCCATCATGAGTATGCGTGTTCTTCGCTTTTGCCTTTTCTTCAGCATCCTGATGCCGTTGCCCGCCTTCGCGGGTGGTTTCGGCTACAACTATGTGGACGTGGGGTTCGGTTATACAGATACCAAAAACGGGGACGGGGACGGTCTGGCCGTGGATCTGTCCGCGGCGATACGCCCCCATGCACACATTTTTGCCGGTTATTCCAGCATTGATGGAGATACCGGTTTTCGTATCGGTGCCGGGGTCAAAAGCAGCGTCAATACCCAACTCGATCTGGTGGGCAGGCTGGCATGGGTGGATGTGGCGTCCGACGACGGGCTGGAGTTGGAAGGCGGGGTACGCACCCGGGTGTCGGGCACGGAACTGAACGGTGGTGTTTTTCTGGCCGCGTTTGATACCAACGACGAACTGGGTGCATTTGTCGGGTTCGTTTCCCCTTTCCTCCGGCACCTGTCGTTCGTGGGTGACCTGAGGGTGTCGGACAACTTCACCATGGTTGGCCTGGGACTGCGCCTTTCCTTCTGACCCTTTCCGTTATGGTTTGGCCGCCCCGACAATGATCGCCCGCTGGGGCAGTCGTACGGTGCCGTCCGGTTGCTCATAGCCCACGGCGGCATCGCCCAGGGCGGCAACAAACCCCATGCGCTCGGTTTCTGAAAGCCGGGTCATGGGCTCTTCAATAAAGCGTCCGGTCAGGTTCCGCTCCATAAAATGGGCCAGGTCGTCAAAGGTGAAAGTCGGATCGAACGTGGCCTCCGTAACCGTGGTAAACCCAGCCTTTTCGCACATGCCCACAAGTTGCCCCGGTTTGGACAGGGAAAAGGTACGCGGCCATTCCACCGGTGTGAACCGCTCCAGCGCCTGTAACGTCAGGGTCGGGCACAATACATGCTCGGGCGCGGCCCATACGGCCAGCGCCACCTGTCCACCCGATTTGGTCACACGAAAGATTTCGGCCACCCCGGCCGCCGGATCGTCGAACAGCATCATGCCAAAGCGGCAAATCACCCGATCGAAACAGCTGTCCGGAAACGGCAGTTGCTCCCCCCGTGTAACACCAAAGCGGATATTATCAAGCCGTTCAGTACGGCGTACACTGTGTGCGGCATGAGCCATACTACGGGCCTGATCGGCACCGATCACTTCGACTTTCGGGGCTTGCCGGGCCAGTGTAAGCCCCGGCTCTCCGGTGCCACAAGCCAGATCCAGCACCCGCATTCCGGGCGTGGGTGCGGCAAGCGAGATCAGACGTTCACCGTACGGTGCAATAAGTGGGAGCCATTTGGAGAACTCGGCGGAAAGCTTCTCCCAATCACTGGCAGCGGTAAAACGGGGCATGTATGAGAGCGTACCGGGATATAATTCAACCGGTCAACGAGGGATATGAATGATAATTGGCAGATTCAGAAAAAAACGGTTTGGTCTCGCTCTGGGATCGGGGGCCGCCCGGGGGTGGGCTCACATTGGCGTCATCCGCGCCGTGGAAGACGCGGGCATCACCCCGGCTTCGGTGGCCGGTTGCAGCATGGGTGCATTTGTGGGAGCGGCCTATGTGGCCGGAAAGCTGGATGAACTGGAAACGTTTGCCCGCACCCTGACCACCCGCACGCTCCTGGGTTACCTGGATGTAGGCATGCCACTTAGGGGGCTGCTGACGGGCGACAAGATATCGGCATTGCTCACCGAACACCTTGGCGACATGGCGGTAGAGGACACCCAGATCCCGTTTTGCGCCGTGGCAACCGACCTGGGAACCGGAAAAGAAGTGCGCCTGTGCGACGGAAACCTGGTGGACTCGGTCATGGCCTCCATTGCCATCCCCGGAATTTTTAATCCGGCGGAGTTGCACGGCATGTATCTGGTGGACGGGGGTCTGGTAAACCCGGTGCCGGTAAATATCGCGCGGGAGTTGGGTGCCGACAAGGTCATCGGCGTGGATGTGAACCACGATATTATCGACTGCAAGTGGTGTGTTCCGGAGCCGGAGGGCGACTCAAATACGGATAAAACGCCTCAGCCGGATGTGGAAGAGGTGTCCATGGCCACCCCCGCTTTTGAACGCTACCGGGCGGTGGGATTGATGATGCGGGACCGGGCATTGAACGCAATGATCAGGGCGTCCCGGCCCAACATCTTTGACGTGCTGGGTAATACTATCGACATTATGGAACATCACATTACCCGGGAAAATCTGACCAAAAACCCGCCCGACCTGCTGGTGCAACCGTCCCTTGGCCACATGAGCCTGTGGGACTTCACCGACGCAAACGCCGCCATTGACGAAGGCTATCGGGCGGCAAAAGAGGTGTTAAAAAAGTTATAGGGAGGCGCTTACGGGGCCGTTTTTCTGTCCGTCTCCGCCTGAATACACGGGCACCCTTCAGTCTGATGGAAGCGCCACGCTTCGATGACCTCGCCGCCTAGCAAGTGGCGTTCAATCAGTTCGTCCACCCGGTCTTTGGTCACCCCGTGATACCACACCCCTTCCGGGTAGAGCACCACCATGGGGCCGTGTTCGCACCCGCCCACGGAGCCGGAACGGTTGACCCACACCCCCTCCAGGCCGGGTACTTTCTTAATCTGTTTTTTGAGATACCGATACGTCTCTTCCGCCCCCCGGTCGTTACAGGCGGTCGCCGTGCACACGAACACGTGGCGGCTGACGGGGATCATTTTTCCGGGATCAAACGGCACGAATCCGGCCTCTTCGAAGTGCGGGTTACGCCAACTCCAGCATGCGGTTAAGGGCCACCTTTGCCCAATGACGATCATCTCCCGTTACCTGAATACGGTTCACCACGTTCCCCGCCACCAGGTTTTCCAGCGACCACAGCAGGTGGGGCGGGTCGATCCGGTTCATGGTGGAGCAGATGCAGTAGGTGGGCGACAAAAAGTGCACATCGTGGCCCGGGCTTTCGGCGTCAATGCGGTTAACCAGATTCAGTTCGGTGCCCACGGACCAGCGGGTCCCTTTGGGAGAGGACCGGATGGTATTCAGAATGTATTCGGTAGAGCCCGCACAGTCGGCCTTTTCCACCACCTCACGGGTGCACTCGGGGTGGACGATCACCTTGCCCGCCGGATGCTCGGTACGGAACGCGTCCACATGCTCGGGCAGAAACACCTGATGCACGCTGCAATGGCCCGCCCACAGAATCACCCGGGCTTTTCTAAGCGCCTCTTCCGTGTTTCCGCCCAACTCCAGCGCCGGGTCCCACACCACCAGTTGATCCGGATGCAGCCCCATGTCCAGGGCGGTATTGCGGCCCAGATGCTGGTCGGGGAAAAAGAGCACTTTTTCGCCCCGCTCAAATGCCCACTTCAGCACTTTTGGTGCATTGGAGCTGGTGCAGACGATGCCGCCATGCTCCCCGCAAAATGCCTTCAGGTCGGCCCCGGAATTGATGTAGGTGATCGGGACAATAGAGTCTGTACCCACCACCTCGCCCAACTCCTCCCAGCAGGTGGAAACGGACGGCAGGTCGGCCATGTCGGCCATGGAGCAGCCCGCACCCAGATCGGGAAGCACGACGGAAACGCCATCTTCCGAAAGGATGTCGGCGGTTTCGGCCATGAAGTGGACGCCGCAAAATACAATGTATTCAGCACCTTCGGCGGCCACACCCTGCTGGGCGAGTTTCAGGGAGTCACCACGAAAATCAGCCTGCTGGATCACCTCGTCCCGCTGGTAGTGGTGGCCCAGGATCACCAGCCGTTTCCCCAGCGTTTTTCGGGCCGCGCGGACCCGCTCGCTCATCTCGTCCGGCGACAGTGCCGCATAGGCATCAAACGCAAGGGCCGAAGCAGTATGGCCAGCTTCCATGGCAATCAGTGGGCTCACAGGTATTAACGGTCTCCCAAAGGTGGCACAGACACTCCCCGCCAGTTTGACCTGATTGTCGTCGTGTCAAATGGCAACAGTCTGTACGCCTGTGTGTATAGGGTGCTTGCCCAGACGCAAGCGATGAATTTATGGTACGGGTGGTGCCGAAACGGTGTCAAATAAAAGCCTGTGGCAAAATACCTTTCTTACCTGCAAGGAAATAACGAATGAGCAGTTCCGCAATTGTCATCACCCTGATGCAAGACATGATGTTCGGCCTCCGTATTGAGGGCGTATTGAAAGATGCAGGGTACACCATCGCCCGCTACCAGGAAGATGCCCCCATCTCCGCGTTACTGGCTGAGCACGATGCCGACCCGCTCCCCGCCATTGGGTTTGTGGACCTGACCAATAAAGGCATGGACCCCATTGCTGCAGTCACCCGCATGCGCGAGGCGGGGCTTGCCGTGGTCGGGTTTTGCGGACACTCGGACGAGGCGACCCGTCAGACCGGTCGTGCTGCGGGCGTCACGATGCTGGTGGCTCGCTCCGAGGTGGCAAACAACGCGCCACAGGTTATCGAACGCGCCAGAGAATGGGAGCCGGATGAGGACTGCGACCACTGCTAGCATAAATCTCGCGACCCTCGTCCGCGATCGGGGGGCCGAGTTGGGCCTGCACCGCATCGGCTTTGTTCGGCCCGATCTGAGTGAGGCAGCCGGGCGACTGAACCGCTGGCTGGCCGCAGGGCACCACGGCGAGATGGCCTACATGGCCCGCCGCACGGAAGAGCGAAGCGATCCGTCCCGACTGTTTGCGGGGTTTGCCAGCGCCATCGTCGTGTCGGAACCGTACGCCCAACCCGGCGATGTGTTTGCCGAAATGGCCGACCCGTCCCGTGCCTACATTGCCCAGTACGCCCGGGGTGCCGACTACCACGAACGGCTCAAAAATCGGCTGGAAGAATTGATGCAAACGGTGGCGCAGGCGGTTCCCGATGTGCAGTACCGTGTGTATGTGGATACCGGGCCGGTGCTGGAAAAAACGTTGTCCGCCCAGGCGGGCATCGGCTGGCAGGGAAAGCACACCAATCTGGTGGACCCAACCGGCGGTAACTGGCTTTTTTTGGGGATCGTGCTGACCAATCTGGAACTGCCGCAGGGTGCCCTCCAGGAAGATCGTTGCGGTACCTGCACCGACTGCATCACGGCTTGCCCGACGGACGCTTTTCCCGCGCCCTACGTGCTGGATGCCCGGCGCTGCATCAGCTACCTGACCATTGAAAACAAGGGCCCCATCCCCCGCAATATGCGCCCCCTGATCGGCAACCGGGTATTCGGTTGCGACGACTGTCTGGCGGTCTGTCCCTGGAACCGCTTTGCCGTGGCGGCAAAAGATAGCGCCTATCTGGCGCGGGAAATGACCGCACTGCCTGCGTTGATCGACCTGATGGCCACCTCTCCCCAAGGCTTCAACCGCCACTTCAAGCACACGCCCCTGCACCGCACCAAACGGCGCGGACTGCTGCGCAACGTGGCCGTGGCGCTGGGCAACTGGGGTGCGCCGGAAGCCGCGCCAGTGCTGGTGAATGCACTTGAAGATGAGGCTCCCCTGATCCGCGGACACGCCGGGTGGGCACTGGGAAAAATCGGCGGCAACGCGCCCGCTTTGCACGCCGCACTGGAAAACGAAACCGACCCGTGGGTGCGGGAGGAATTTTCCACAGCGCTTCTGCCATGAACAGTTCTCTTATAGCCAGAGCCCCTCATGCATGACGACCTGATTTTCGAGTCGAGGATCACCTGCCCGGAATGCGGCCACCGGGGGCAGGAAAAAATGCCGCTGGATGCTTGCCAGATTATCTGGGTATGCCCGGCCTGCGGCCACCGGTTGTCCGCGCCTTCCGGCGCTTGTTGCGTATTCTGTGCATTCGGCACCGCCCCGTGCCCACCGGTGCAGGCCAGTCAGGGGGGAAACTGCTGCTCCGGGTGAAGGGCTCAGCGGCCTGCTTTATGCATAAAAAACGGGCCGGGAAGCGTTCAATTCAAGCAGACAGGTGTCGTACCCACCGGGTTTTTATCCGGTAGCGCCTTTATTTAAAAACGCTTGGCCATTCCACTCGAGGGTACGTAAGCACATTCTGTATCAGATGGGAGAGAAGACCATGCGGCAATTTTTCTGGCAGACTGGTGGATTTCTGTTTATATGCGTGATGTCCGTAACCGGATACGGTGTCCCCGCGGGCCATGCCGCCGATCTGGAGATCATAAACTCGTCGGAGGGATATGGACCCACTTCAGCCGGACTCTTTCCACCTCAATATTTTTCACCCGGAATGATCATCGGAGCGCCCACTGGAGACGCGGACGGTGACGGTGTGAACAACCTCATGGATGCCTTCCCTGACGACCCGACTGAATATGTCGACTTTGACGGCGACGGTGTGGGAGACAACGCTGACGCCTTTCCCCACAACCAGCTGTGGGACACCGATACCGATGGGGACGGTGTGGATGACCGGGTAGACAACTGCCCGTATACGGACAACCCAATGCAGATAGATGAAAACGGCAACGCCCAGGGCGATGCCTGCGACCTGCTGACTTTAGGCTCCATCGATTCCGAAAATCCGTAGCACCTGCTTACTGGAGATATAATCATGCAAAAAATTTTCCGTCAGATCTGTGGGTTTCTGTTCGTCGGCGTGCTGGCAACAACCGGATATGCGCCTTTTGGCCATGCCGCCGATCTGGAAACCACGAACTCGCTCTTTCCAGGTCCTTTTTATCTATCTCCAGGGTTCGCTGGAGACTCGGACGGTGACGGTGTGGCAAACAACATGGATGCTTTCCCCAACGACCCGACCGAAAGCATCGACTATGACGGCGACGGTGTGGGAGACAACGCCGACGCCTTTCCCTTCGACCCGATATGGGATACCGACACCGATGGGGACGGTGTGGACGACCGGGTAGACAACTGCCCGTATACGGACAACCCGATGCAGATAGATGAAAACGGCAACGCCCAGGGCGATGCTTGCGACCTGCTGACACTCAGCGCCCCCTGAGCCCTGTTCACATATAGCGGCTGTCGCCTGTGGCGGCTGATACCGGCTGCACTTTTTCCCCTATCCGGCGGATAAATGCCCCTGCGGGCTGGTTGGGACTGAAAAGGCCCTGAGTACATGCCGAAAAACGCTTATCTTCCCGAAGCCTTGCTCCGAAAAGAACCTGACATGTCACTGCACCGGACGATACAGGTGTCCAGGAGTGCAACCAGCCGCAAATGGAAGCGGGAGAGTCGAGAATGGCCAGGAAGTCCGAAGGCAAGACCCAGGCGAAGGTAGGGGAACGAGCCGGTACCATCCGTGTTCAAACCCGCCCATCGCACAACCCGATATTAACGCTGGTTTGTGCGCTGCTTGCAGCAGACGAACTCGTCGTTCTGATCGCCATGGTGGCTGGCTTTGTCGGCCCGTTGTGGGTAAGCGGATGGGATTCGGAGTGGTTTGCGGGATTAACCCGGGGATTTATCGAATTCACTTTCAGCGGAGCGGGTTCGGTCACCGTATCTGAAGTCGGGGTTCTGTCTATTTCCGGCCTCATGTCGGCACACCCGTTGCTGCTTTTAGGTGTCTTCCTGCGTGCCGTCACGGCAATGCTGGCTATGGCTGCGCTTTCATGGGCTTTGCTCGGCCGGGAATCCATTTCCATCACCCGCAACAGGATCACCATTCGTAACTCTGTGCTGGGCCTGGGCCGTATGAACCACTACAAGATGGACCACATTCGTGCCCTGCGCGTCTCGTCCATGGGAAAACGGCGCTGCGGTATTGCGTTCAACTACGGCCTGTGCACCGTGCGGGCGCTACGGTCGGTTGATGACCCGGAAGTGGGACAGATCGTCACCAGGGCAACCGATCGCCACGCCCAGTTGAAACGAAAAGGAAGTGTCGATCCCTCCGTCTCCAAACCACGGGCGCAGTTGAAGGAAACCAACAAGGGCCTGACTATTTCCTCCAGGCAGCCGTTCGAGATCGAATTTGTCGTCCTGTTTCTGCTGATCGGACTGGAGTTTCTTGGCCATATGTTTATGGGCATCGGCTTAAGAGAAGGGCAGGTGGCGCAATCTTCCATGCTGTACATCCAGGCAACAGTGGCCGCCATGATGGGGATTATGGCCGTCTGGAAAGTCACCTCAAAGGAGACCATTCGGGTGAGCGCCAAAGGGCTTTCCATCCGCAGGGGCGCCCTGGGGCTTGGCGTGCCACGGAGCTTTGCAGCAGACCAGATTCGTGCCCTGCGTGCCGTGGGTGCGCTGGCTGGAGCGGATACCGGCGAGCAGGCCGCCAAGAAAAAGTTTAAACCGGGCCGGATCGCATTTGATTACAAGGGCAAGTCCATACGCTGTTGCGCCGCGTTGGACGAGCCGGAAGCCGCATGGATTCTGGAGCAGATTACCGGACGCCTGGAAGGGATCGGCACCGCACCACTACCCGGAGACCCGAGTTTCGATACCACGCAAGACACAGAGACAGAAAGCCAGCCGTCCACCAACCCGATGTCAAAGCCGATGGCCGCACCCGCCGCCGGGGGAAACCCATTCCAGAAAATGGCGGACGAATCCGAAGAACGCGAAAATCAATTGGCCGAAGTACCGGTCAGTGCGGCAGCAACCGCATCAGCTTCGGTTGCCACCCCTCCGGCCGCTCCGGCTGCCGCTTCCCCGGCCGCTCCGGCTGCCGCTTCCCCGGCCGCTCCGGCTGCCGCTTCCCCGGCCGCTCCGGCTGCCACTCCCCCGGTCGCTCCGGCTGCCACTCCCCCGGAACCCCCGGCTGCCACCTCTCCGGAACCTCCGGCTGCCGCTTCCCCGGAACCTCCGGCTGCCGCTTCCCCGGAACCCCCGGCTGCCGCTTCCCCGGAACCTTCGGCTGCTGCTTCCCCGGAACCTCCGGCTGCCGCTTTCCCGGAACCTCCGGCTGCCGCTTTCCCGGAACCTCCAGCTGCCACCTCTCCGGAACCCCCGGCTGCCGCTTCTCCGGAATCATCGGAACTGGACCT
>CBDUXI010000024.1:0-31350 GCA_965371175.1 uncultured bacterium | reverse complement strand
TCAAGGACGTGGAAAAACGCATCCAGTACCCCAACGCCTGCAAGGACTCGGACGGCCGCCTGCGGGTGGGCGCGGCCTTGGGCGTGGGCGAAGATTCCATGGAGCGGGTGCAGGCGCTGGTCAATGCCGGGGTGGACGTGGTGGTGGTGGATACCGCCCACGGCCACTCCACCAAGGTGCTCGATCAGGTGCGCAAGGTCAAGGACGCCTTTCCCGACCTGCAGGTGATCGGCGGCAATATCGCCACCAGTGCTGCGGCGGAAGATTTGATCAAGGCCGGGGCCGATGCGGTCAAGGTGGGGGTGGGGCCGGGTTCCATCTGCACCACCCGCATGGTGTCCGGCGCCGGTATGCCGCAACTGACCGCCATTGCCAACGCCGCTAAAGTGGCCCACGCACAGGGGGTGCCGGTGATCGGCGATGGCGGCATCAAGTTTTCGGGCGACGTGACCAAGGCCATCGTGGCCGGGGCCGACGTGGTGATGCTGGGCAGCTTCTTTGCCGGTACCGACGAGTCGCCGGGCGAGGTCATCCTGTTTCAGGGACGTAGTTACAAGGCGTACCGGGGTATGGGTTCCCTGGGGGCCATGAACCAGGGCAGCAAGGACCGCTATTTTCAGGAAGGGGCCGAGGCCCACAAGCTGGTGCCCGAAGGCATCGAGGGCCGGGTGCCGTACAAAGGCAAGGTGGGCGACGTGCTCTATCAACTGGTAGGCGGCCTGCGCTCCGGCATGGGCTATCTGGGTTGTCCCACCATCGATGCCCTGAAACAAGACGGGCGGTTCGTGCGTTTGACCCACTCCGGTCTCATCGAATCCCACGTCCACGACGTGATCATCACCAAAGAGGCCCCCAACTACCAGCGCGAAGCCTAAGGCCGCGCGAGGGACAGGGGCCGCAAACCACCGGGCAACCGGGTAGAGAGCCATAATTTACATGTCGGTCCACGAAGACAACCTCCTGATTATCGACTTCGGGTCCCAGTACACCCAGTTGATCGCCCGCCGTATCCGCGAGTTTTCGGTCTATTCCGAAATTCTGCCGTGCACCGCCACGCTGGAGGAGATCAAGGCGCGACGCCCGCGCGGCATTATCCTCTCTGGCGGTCCGTCCAGCGTGTACGACGAAGGTGCGCCCACCTGCGATGAAGCGGTGTTTGACCTGGGGGTGCCGGTGCTGGGCATCTGCTACGGCATGCAGCTGATTACCCGCCACTTCGGCGGCGAGGTACAGCCCGCCAGCCACCGGGAGTTTGGCCGGGCGGAGCTTGCCATTGACAATGCCGCCGGGCTGTTTGCCACGGTGAGCCCCAACACCACCGTGTGGATGAGCCACGGCGACCGCATTGAGCGCTTCCCCGAAGGGTTCACCACCATCGCCCATACCGACAACGCCCCGGTGGCGGCATTTGCCAACCTGGATCGCAAGGTCTACGGCCTGCAGTTTCATCCGGAGGTGGTGCACACCCCGGAAGGCACCACCATACTGGAAAATTTCGCCTTCGACGTGTGCGGCGTCAAACCCAGCTGGACCATGGCCTCGTTCGTCGAAACCGAAATCGCCCGCATCAAAGAGCTGGTGGGTGACGACCACGTGCTGTGTGCCCTGTCCGGCGGGGTGGACTCGTCGGTCGCGGCCATTCTGGTGCACAAGGCCATTGGCGACAAGCTCACCTGCGTGTTCGTCAACAACGGCGTGCTGCGTCTGGGAGAGGCCGAAAAGGTGGTGGCCACCTTCCGTGACCACATGGGCCTGAACCTGATTTACGCCAACGAGGGCAAACGCTTTCTGGATCGCCTGAAAGGGGTGGCCGAGCCGGAAAAGAAGCGCAAGATCATCGGCAACACCTTCATCGAAATTTTTGACGAAGAGTCGGAAAAACTGGAGGGCATCAAGTGGCTGGTGCAGGGCACCTTGTATCCGGACGTGATCGAGAGCATCTCGTTCAAGGGGCCGTCCGCCACCATCAAGACCCACCACAACGTGGGCGGCCTGCCCGAAGATATGAAATTCAGCCTGATCGAGCCGTTCCGGGAGCTGTTCAAGGACGAGGTGCGGGCCATCGGGCGGGAACTGAGCGTGCCCCACGAAATCATCAGCCGCCAGCCGTTTCCCGGCCCGGGCCTGGCCATCCGCGTGCTGGGCGAGGTGACCCCGGAACGGGTGGCGCTGCTGCAAAAGGCCGACGCCATCGTGCTGGAAGAGATCAAGGCGGCGGGGCTGTACGAATCCATCTGGCAGTCGTTTGCGGTGCTGCTGCCGGTCAAGACCGTAGGGGTGATGGGTGACGAGCGCACCTACGAAGACGTGATGGCCCTGCGCGCGGTCAACAGCGTGGACGGCATGACCGCCGACTGGGTGCACCTGCCGTACGATCTGCTGTCTGCCATTTCCAACCGCGTCATCAATGAGGTGCGGGGCATCAACCGCGTGGTGTACGACATTTCTTCCAAACCGCCCGGCACCATCGAGTGGGAATAGACTCGGCACGGGCGGCCTGAGACAGGCAGTCAACCGGTGTACCGAACCGCTTTACTACTCATTCTGATTCTGGGAGCCGTTGTCCTGCTGCGGGGCACTGACGGCGGCATTCCGTTTCTGGATGAACTGTCGGACTCTTTTGATGCCGATACCGGGCTGCTCATTCAACTGGCCTCCACGACCGTCTCTCCGGAAAACACGGAACAACGGGTCGACCCGGTTGCATGGGACCTGGCCGACAAAGGCTCCGAGGCGCTGGCCGCGGGCAGAAACAACGAGGCCATCGATTATTTTGAGGGCGCCGAAAAACTGGGTTTAAAGGGCCTCAGCCTGTCGTTTGCGGTGGCCTGGTACAACCTGGGCGATAACAACGAGGCATTAAAATATGCACAGGTCGCCACCAAAGAATGGCCCGAAAAGCCGTCGGTGTGGACGTTGCTGGGGCAACTGCTGCGCGATCAGGGCGATCTGGATGGGGCGGCGGATGCGTGGGAAACCTCCCTGGCGCTCCAGCCCGATGCCGCCTTGCAGAAAAAACAGGATGTACTGCTGGCCGATCTGGGCACCCGGGAAGATTACTTTGAGGGGGAGTCCGGTCACTTTACCGTGCGCTTCAAGGGGCCTGCCGAGATTGATGTGGCCCACGCCGTACTGGTTCACCTGGAATTGGCCTATTCGAGAGTGGGGCAGACGTTGGAGTACTATCCAGACAGGATGATTGAGGCTATTTTATATACCGATACCGCGTTTTACGATGTGACCCAAAGCCCCGCATGGAGCAAGGGGGTGTTCGACGGCACGGTGCGCCTGCCGGTATCCGGGGTTGACGAGTCGGACGACGAGTTGAAGCGGGTGGTCACCCACGAATATGTGCATGCGGTCATTACCGATCTGGCCGGGCGGAACGCGCCGGCCTGGCTGCACGAGGGGCTGGCCAAAAGGCTGGAAGGTAGCGACGGTAGATGGGTGCGGCAGGTGTTGCCGAAAGGCAGTCGCGCCGCGCCGCTGTCGGCCCTGTCGGGATCGTTTCTGGACCTGTCCGCCGAGGACGCCTCGAAGGCATATGCCCAGGCGTATGTATTCGTCGATTATCTGATTGAGCGCTACGGCATGTACCAGATGGTCACCCTGCTCCGGTGGCTGCGGAACGACCATTTTGACGATGCCTTTCTGACGGTATACAGCGCCCCGGTCGAAGAGTTGTTCCTGCGCGCCATGCAACAGTACGGGCTGTCGGGATGAGTGCAGTACGGATGCATGTCCGGCCGTTCTGGCTGGTCGTTTGTTGCCTGTTGCTGGCCCCCGGTATTTCGTGGGCGGCCGACGGTCGCATTACCGAGCTGGACGTGGCACGCAAGGGCAACACCGTGGTGGTGTCCGCCGGACTGACCGCCCGGTTTCCCAAAAAGGTGGTGAAGGAAATCCGCCGGGGAGTGCCCAAGGATCTGTTTTATACGGTCACCCTGAACCGTCGGCACCGGCGTTTTTTTGATGAGGAACTGGTGGCCCGCACGGTGCGCTTCACCATCAAGTACGACACCCTGGAAAGCCGCTTCCACATCCGCCGGGAAGACCCGGACGGTGCGGTCACAAACGAGGTATTTCCCACCTGGGCAGCGGCGGTGGAGGCGGTCTCCAGAATTCGCGGGGTGCACATGGACATCCCTGCCGGGCCGCGAAACAGCGTGCACTACGTGCGGGTCCGGGCCGAGATGCGTCAGGTCCGCTTGCCGTTGTATCTGAATTACGTCTTCTTTTTTATCCCCATCCTCGAGTTTGAAACCCCGTGGGCCCGCTCGGGCTCCGTGGAGAAGATGCCGTGAGCGTGCGCCCGGAAGAGATCAGCCAGGAGCCGGAGCCGCACCGCATGTCGACGGCTGCCAAGATGGCCATCATCCTGGTGCTGGCAGTGCTGGCGGGATCGTTCGTGGTGCTTTCCCGCATCAGCACGGAAGGGCAGGGCGGGCTGCTGACCCTCACCCTGGTGAACATCAACCTGATTCTGGTGGTGGCGCTGGTGTTGCTGTTGTCCCGCAACATCGTCAAATGGTTTTTTGAAGGGTACCGGCTACGCAGCCTGCGTACCCGGCTGGCGGTGGCGTTCATGGGCTTTGCGCTGATCCCTACCGTGCTGCTGTTTGTGGTGGCCTCGGAGCTGTTGACCAACAGTGTGGACAGCTGGTTCTCCCCCCAGGTGGAGGGGGCCATGGAGGGGGCGGTCAAGGTGGCCCGTGATCGCTATCGGGAAACTCACTTGCAGGTCGAGGCCGACTTGCAGCGCCTGTCCGAAATTCTGCCACGGCTGGCCCCGCCCGTGGGCAGCAAGTCGTTGCCGTTGTGGCTGGAGGGGAAGCGCAAAAGCTGGGGCATGTCGGGGCTGGCCCTGCGCTACGGCGAGAAGCCGGATCAGGTGGCGACGGCGGGGGGCATGGTCGCGGCGGCATCGGCGTTTGCGGAGGACGAAGGCATCCATACCGTGACCGTGGCCGACGGGGAGATGGTGCGCGCTCACGTGGTGGTGGACGGCTGGGGCGATTTGATCGCCGAGCGACTGGTGCCCACGATGGAGATTATTCGCCTGCGGCGCATTACCAACGACTACGAAAACTTCGCGCAACTGGCGGCCTTTAAAGAGCCGATTCAGGAAGGGTATCGCCTGTCGTTTCTGGTGATCTCCCTGGTGATTCTGTTTTCCGCCAGCTGGTTCGGTTTTTACATTGCCCGCAGCGTCACCAACCCGATGCAACGGCTGGTGGAGGGTACCCGCCAGGTGGCCGCAGGCAATCTGGATATTCGCCTGAAAAGACGCAACAAGGACGAAGTGGGCGAACTGGTCACCGCCTTCAACGCCATGACCGAGGAGCTTTCCAGAAACAAGGACGATTTAACCTTAACCAACGATTCCCTGACCGCAACCAATCGGGAACTGGATGCCCGTGGCGCCTACATGGAGGCAATTCTGGAAAATGCCGCCACCGGCGTGATCGCCCTGGATACGGACGGCCGGGTGTCGCTGTTCAACCGGGCGGCGGCGGAAATTCTGCAACTGGACCCGGATGCGGTAACGGGCCGTCCGTACCGGGAGGCGTTCCGGGACGTGTCGCTGCAGGTGGTTTCCCAACTGGTTGACCTGCTGCGCAAAGGCGGGGAGACCGGCGAGCGGGAACTGACCCTGAATCGTACGAGCGGCACCCTCACGTTGCGGGTGCACGCCCGCCGGGTGGTGCGCCCCGACGGGGCCTCGCTGGGGGTGATGCTGGTGTTCGACGACCTGTCGGAGTTGATCCGGGTGCAGAAGGCGGCGGCCTGGCAGGAGGTGGCCCAGCGCCTGGCCCACGAGATTAAAAACCCGCTGACGCCCATCCAGCTGTCCGTGCAGCGGCTGCAAAAACGGTACGGCAAGGAAGGCAAAAAGATGCCCAAACTGGTGGAGGAAACCACCGACACCATTCTGGAGGAGGTGAGCGGGCTCAAGCGTCTGGTGGATGAGTTCTCCGAATTTGCCCGGATGCCGGAGCCGATTCTGGAACGGCAGTCGATCTGGGATCTGATCGGCGAAGTGGCCGCCCTGTACCGGCAGGCCTATCCCGATGTGACCGTAACGGTGGAGGAGGCGGAACTGGGCGAACTGGACCTGGACCGCAAACAGATGCGCCGGGTGTTTACCAACCTGTTTGAAAATGCGGTGGAGGCTATGGAAGGAAAGGGCGAAATTCACCTGAGTGGACACGTCGAAGGGGCCGAGTGGGCCGAAATCCGCTTTACCGACACCGGCCCCGGCATCGATCCGGAACAGCAGGAAAATGTATTCCTGCCGTATTTTTCCCGCAGGGAGGGCGGCAGCGGGCTGGGGCTGGCCATTGTGGCCCGCATTCTGGAAGAGCACGGCGGTCGGGTGCGGCTGGAAGCAGGCGAACCCGGCGGCGCGGCTTTTGTACTGTCCCTGCCGATTTCCACAGATAAGGCGGCTTGATGACCAGAAAAACAGACGGGCACCGATCCGGGTTTGTGGCGATTGTGGGCTGTCCCAACGTGGGCAAGTCCACCCTGCTCAACCGGCTGCTGGGAGAAAAGGTGGCCATTGCTACGCCGTTGCCGCAGACCACCCGGCGCACCATTCGCGGGGTGCTGACCCTGCCGGGAAATCAGGTGGTCTTTCTGGATACGCCGGGCATCCACACACCCAAATTCAAACTGAACGAAACCATGATGGACGCCGCCCGGCAGGCGGTGGCCGAGGCCGATGTGGTGGTCATGCTGGTGGACGCCGAGCGCATCCCCGGAAAAGGCGATCGCCAGGTGGCCGAGCTGTGCCTGTCCACCGGTCGCCCGGTGGTGCTGGGCCTGAACAAGTGGGACCTGGTGATGGACCACTTGAAAGCGGGCAGGCAGGCCGAATACGCGGCGCTGGGCACGTTTGCCCAAACCATTACGCTGTGCGCTCTGGAGGCCGGAGCGGGCGCTGCGCTGTTGCCGCATATTATGGAGCGGCTACCGGAAGGACCGGCGTATTACCCCGAAGAGCAGATCTCCGACCAGACCCTGCGCGACATGATCTGCGAACTGGTGCGCGAGCAGGTGATTTTGCACTGCGGGCAGGAAATCCCCTACGCGGTGGCGGTGGCGGTGGACAGCTACCGGGAGGGAGAGGCGGAAGACCGGATTCAGGCCACCATCTACGTGGAACGGGACTCCCAGAAAGGCATCCTGATCGGCAAGGGCGGGCGCATGATCAAGGCCATCGGCACCGCAGCCCGAAAGCAGATGGAAGAGGTAACCGGAAACCGTACCCACCTGAATCTGTTTATCAAGGTGAAAAAGGACTGGCGAAAGGATGACCGGTTTTTGTACGAAATGGGGTACCGTAGCTAGCCGCCCATTCCCTCGTCATTCCCGCGAAAGCGGGAACCCGGTTCCAGGCCATCACAAGTCCCGTGGCATGAAAATCACATGGAAGGCCACTGCGGTGCCCATATCATCGGGTACTGAAATGGAACACGGGTATGACCTTCTCTGGATTCCCGCTTTCGCGGGAATGACGATCCGGGGCGGGAATGGTGATATTTGTGAACAACGGACGTAGAATGCACAGCTAGGCCGCCGCATGGTGCGGTCCAACCCGTGAGGCCCAAAGCTTGAGCATCAACGAACTTTCCCAGCGCCACCAACTGATTCTGGACGCCGTGCGCCGCCTGTTGCGCCGGGGCGCCACGCGCAATCTGGGCAAGATGGTCAACAAGATGCACCCGGCCGAGGTGGCCAAGGTGGTGCGCCATCTGGCGGAACTTTCCGAAAAACGCATCATCGTCGGGCTGGTAACCGATCTCGAAGCCCGGGCGGACGTCCTGTCCGAACTGGATGAGGATTCCACCCTGGGGGTGTTTTTGGAGTTGTCCCGGCCCGAACAGCTGGCCATTTTGGAGGTCCTGTCGTCCGATGATGCGGCGGATCTGCTGGGACTGCTCTCCCCGGAGCTTTCGCAGGAGTTGATCGAGCAGATGCCCGAAAGGGAGTCGGTGGAGGTGGTCGACCTGCTGAGTTACCCGGAAGAGACCGCGGGCGGCATCATGACCACCGAATTTCTGTCGTTGCCCGCCAGCATGACGGCCAGAAAGGCCATCACCGAACTGCGGGGCGCAGCCGAAGCCGAAATGGTGTTCTATATCTACGTGGTGGGTGACGAAGGCGATTTGCAGGGGGTGCTGTCCCTGCGCGAGTTGCTTACCGTGGCGCCCGAAACGCGCCTGAAGGAAATGATGGTGACCCCGGTGATTCGCGCCCGGGTGGATCAGGATCAGGAGGAGGTGGCCCGCCTGACCGCCCGTTACAACCTGCTGGCGGTGCCGGTGGTGGACGTGGAGGAAAAACTGGTGGGCATCATCACCGTGGATGACGTGATCGACGTGATCCGCGAAGAGGCCACCGAGGACATGCTCAAGATGTCGGGCACCGGGGTGGACTCGGAATACACCCTGTCGGTGGGGGTTTTGCGTGCGGCCCGTATGCGCCTGCCGTGGCTGATGGTCAACGTGGTGGGCGGGCTGTTTACCGCCTGGGTGATGATGCGCTTTACCGATACCCTGCAAACCGTGCTGGCGCTGGTGGCGTTCATTCCCGTCAGCATGGCGCTGGGCGGCAGTCTGGGGCTGCAATCGTCCACCATTGTGGTGCGGGGACTTGCCACCGGGCGCATTGAACTGGGCGACGTGCGCCGGGTGTTCGCCACAGAGACGCGGGTGGGCGTCATTGTGGGCGTTACCTGCGGGGTGCTGGTGGGCGCGGTGGCCATGCTCTGGCACAACCCGTGGCTGGGGCTGGTGGTGGGCGTTTCCCTGTTTGTGGCCAGTTGCGTGGCGGTGACCATCGGTACCCTGGCGCCGATTCTGTTTGAACACCTCAAAATTGACCCGGCCATCTCTTCCGGCCCATTGGTGACCATGCTGAACGACATTGCCGGGCTGGTGATCTATCTGGGGCTGGCCACGATGATGCTGGCCTGGCTGATCCCGGCCCCGGTCTGATTCTGGCGTTGATCTCATGAAACGGCCTGACTCGATAAGTGTCTGTGGTCATGCGCCTTCGGCCATTGCCGGTCCGGCGCGGGTGATTCTGGAATGAAATGGATCGACACGGAGGCGGTGGCGGTGGGACGGCGGCCGCTGTCCGGCGCCGACCGGCTGGTGACCCTCATGACGCCGGAGTTCGGGCGCATTGCCGCCGTGGTCCGGGGCGTCCGGCTGGCCCGCAGTCCGGTGGGCTCCGCCCTGGAGCCGTTTGGCGTGGCGCGGGTGATCCTCACTCCGGCCCGAAGCGCCGGGCTGTTTCGGGTGGATGCGGCCGACCGGGTGCGGCGTCTGGAAGGCATCGGGGGCGATCTGGCCCGTACCCAGGGGGCCGGTCTGATCTGTGCCTGGTCGCGGGCGCTGGCCCGGGAAGAGGCGTCTCCTGCCGGGTACCGGCTGCTGGTGGATACCCTCGACCGCCTGAATGAGCCGTCCGCCCGGGTGGCCCCGGAGGTGGCCAGGTTTTTGTGGGAGTTAGCGGCGCTGTCCGGCGTGGGGCCGGTGCTGGACCGGTGCGTGGCGTGTAGTGCCCCGCCGCCTTTTGCCGCGTTTCGTATCAGCCCCGGAGGCGGTATCTGCAAACGCTGCCGGGAGGGGGCGGACCCGACTTTGGCCGACGACCTGTGGACGGGGCTCGCCGCCCTGGCGCACGGCAAACCGGACGACCTGCCCGAATCTGCCGCGCGTCCGCTGGTGGCGCTGGCCCAGGGCTATTTGCGGGCGCACTTTGGGGAACGTTTGCCTTAACCTGGGTGTTAACAGGCTCCAAATTCCTGGCGGCGCGGGAATTGCTTTCCTTATTCCCTGAAATCAACCTGGGTAAGTAAATACTGGCCAAACAGGCCGGAAGGCCGCGGTGCGGGTGACGAAAATAGGGCGCATATTACTCTTTTTGGGCACTCTTCTGCCTCTGGCTGCCTGTAGCAGTATGGGCGGCGGCGGCGCCAACTCATGTTCCGAGCCTTCCATCGAAGTGGCCCAGGTGAGCGTATATCCGTCACAGAGCAATGTGGTAGCGGGTGTGCCCACTCAGCTTGTCACCCAGGCGACAAACGCGTGCGGCTATGAAATTTCGAACGTCAATTACGTGTGGAAAAGCCGCAACCTGAGCATTGCCCGCGTGGATGATCGGGGCAATTTGTCCGCTTATTCCACGGGCACGGTGGAGATTGAAGCCACCGCCGTTTCCGTCGGGGGAAACAACCCGTCGGCAGGTGGCGGGGTGGTTGGCATCGCCACCGTAACTGTGATTTCCGCACCGTTCTCGGGGGTGGTGAACAGCATTGAGATCTACCCGGTCGATCCGGTCGTGCTGGTCCAGACCCAGCGTCAGATGGTCGCCGTGGCCTACGACCAGGAAGGCAACCAGATTACGGACGCCAGCTTCTCCTGGCTGACCGACCACCCGGAGATTGCCGACATCACCAATACCGGACTGGTGACCGCAAACCAGGTCGGGCTTGCGGCCATTTCCGTCCAGGCCACCGGATCGGCCTCCATCGCCTGGGCGTCGACGGACCTGATCGTGGTGGACGAAAACGGCGGCCCCCTGCCGGATCCCGCAGTAACCATTACGCCGTTCGGAGTGGTGATGGGCGTGGGCGAAGTTCGGGAAGTGCGGGCGAGTGTCACCGCCCCCTATACGGGCAATACGATGCAGGTGCCCATCACCTGGTCGGCCACCCCCACAGGCTATATCACCATTTCGCCCCTGGGTGAAAATGGCGAAATCGCCCGGCTGACCGGCACCGTTCGGGGCAGCGTCGAACTGACCGCTGCCGCCACGCTCGAAAGCGGCGTGGTGACGAGTGCGCCCATCCTGGTGAATATCCTGCTGCGCGCCACGGGCGTCTCCGGTGAGTGGGAACCCACCACGCCGTTGCCAGAACCGCGTTACGGGCACGGCATGAGTCTGGTGGGAGGAGAAGAGAACCGCCGGCTGTTTACAACCGGCGGGGTGATTGGCGTGCCGGGTTCAGGTGGCCCCAGGGAAGATGTACTCCGGGGGCTGCTGGACGCATATAGTGGCTTTATAACGGACCGTGACGGAGAGGAAGGGTGGGACCGTTCCGAACGGGTGTCCGACCCCGACCCCATTGCACAGGTGCTGGGCGAATGCACGCTGGACCCGGTCTGCATGGTTATCGAGCGGAACGGGCCGGTGCATTATCAGGTGTTCCGCCACGCGCAGGTGGCCACCAACACCCATATCTATGTGCTGGGTGGCATCGACGCCCAGGTGGATCTGGGCATTAGCGGGGAACCGTCGGAACTGGTGGGGCCGGACCTGACCCGCTTTTCGGACCGGGTGCTGATTGGTGAAATCGGCACGAACGGCGCGCTGGGCGCATGGTACGAGGGCAGTCGTTTGCCGACGGTGGGTTATTACCTGGGTGGCTATGAGGATGTGGCGGGACGGTCCGACCTTGCCGCCGCAATCTACGACAGCAAGTGGCTGTATGCGATGGGGGGCTGGAGTTGGATTCGGAGACCTGAGCTTGACGGCAGCTATACCTACATCGGTCGCAACCGGGAGGAAATTTTCCGCGCCGAAATTCTACCGAACGGCGACCTGGGGCCGTGGCTGCTGGATGGCCGCCTGCCGGACCCGTTGAACAAGCACGCCGCCGCCGTGGTCGGGAACTGGATATACATCAGCGGCGGTGCTTACGGCACCGGCGAGTCCGCCGAGGTGGTTTCGGACCGGGTGTTCAAGGCCAGCATAAATCCGGATACCGGCGAGGTGGGCAGTTGGGAGGTTGTGTTGCCAAGCCTGCAACGTGCGTTGCAGGGCCACAGCATGGTGGTGGCTCCGGGGGGCACCCGGCTGGTGGTGGTAGGTGGCAATAACCTGGAGGGCGCCAGCAGCGAGGCCTACCTGTCCGGCGTCAGCCTGGATACCGGCGCCATCGGGGACTGGCTCCTGTTGCCCCTCCTTCCGCACGAGGGGGGGCTGACCGAGCACGCGGCCATTTCCACGCTGTACCAGACCGTGGGCGGCGGGGTGCTGCGGGTGGTGATTGCCGGCGGCGGCACGCCGGTGGCAGGCGACATATCCAACCTGTTACGCACGGACGAAGTTTACTACCTCGACATCGGTCCCTGAGTCTGCCGACCGCCGACCGTTCCATCGTGTAGAATCCGGTCGTTATCCCCAGCGGCTGCAACACAAAAAGAGAAGCTCATGCATACCGGACTGGTCTACCACCCGGCATACCTTGAACACGATACCGGTCGCTACCACCCGGAGTGTCCTGCGCGGCTGCGGGCCGTGCTCACCGCCCTGGACCGCACCGGTCTGCGGGCCGAACTTGCCGCCGTGGAGCCGCTGGATGCCGCCCCCGTGTGGCTTGCCCAGGTGCACGACAAGGACCACATTGCACAGGTGACGGCGGCAGGGAAAATGGCCGTGACCGGCACCGTGGCGCTGGATGCGGATACAAGCGTGTCTGCCGGGTCGGTGCCGGCGGCGATCAAGGCCGCAGGCGGGGTGATGGCCGCAGTGGATCAGGTGATGGCGAAAAACCTCACCAACGCCTTCTGTCTGGTCCGTCCGCCGGGGCATCACGCGGAACCGGGCCGGGCCATGGGCTTTTGCCTGTACAACAGCGTGGCCATTGCCGCCCGCTACCTGCAGCGCCAGCACGGCATTAAGCGGGTGCTGATTGTGGACTGGGACGTGCACCACGGCAACGGCACCCAGGCGGCGTTCTGGGACGATCCGTCGGTGCTGTACTACTCCATCCACCAGTATCCTTTCTACCCCGGCAGCGGTAGCGCGGCGGAGCGGGGCGCGGGGGCAGGGGAGGGGTTCACCCTGAACAGCCCTATGAACGCAGGGCTTGGCGATTCGGACTACCTGAAAGAGATGATGCGTACCCTGGTGCCTGCGGCCCAAAAATTTAGCCCCGAATTTGTGTTGATCTCCGCCGGGTTTGACGCCCATCGGGACGACCCGCTGGGGGGCATGGAACTCACCGAAACCGGCTTTGCCGAGATGACTGATCTGGTGCAGGAACTGGCCAAACCCGCCGGGGGACGGCTGGTTTCGGTGCTGGAAGGGGGGTACAACCTGGACGCGCTGGCGGCCAGCATTCTGGCGCATATTACGCGCCTGAAAGAGGGCGGCCCGTAAGCTTTTGGGGATTCGGGAGGCGAGGTGTTCAGGACACCCAGCAAGCAGGGAGAGGGGGAGCTACCGCCGGGTGCCCTGAATCTTTTCTGGCCTTAGGACTGGGTGGCCAGTTGACGCTCTCGTTCCTCGATAAAGTTGATCAGCTCGGGATGCTGCTGCTCGTCCAGTTTGTCAAAGCGGACACCAATCAGGTGCACACCCACATGGGGGTTGGAACGAATTACCGTGCCTGCGATGGACTCGGTGTGGAGTTCCCCGTGATGATTGAACGTAAGGTTTACCGTCACCGCCTGTCCGGCTTCCAGAGGCTTGGGAGAGTAGAGTCCCACGCCGTTACGGCTTACGTTCATCACGTATGCCTCGACGCGTTCGTCCGTTCCCTGCACTTCCAGATCGGCCAGTGAGGTGATCGAAAACCGCTCATGCTGACGTCTATCCTGCATCGGAATTCCTTCTAACTTTCGTGGGGCCTAACGGCTCCCCATTACAAAAAAATCGTAGTCGTCAGGCCTTTTTGCCTCTCCCTGAACTACAGACTTGGCCTCTGAACCTTGTCGGATCAAAATAGTGCCACCTTTAGGTGCAATTTTGTGTCATCCGGTCGGCGCAGGTTTTAGTGGAAAAGTTGTCCGGCGGGCAGGGTCAGTCAGCCCGCGCCGTCCACCGGCTGATAGACGGTACGCGCCAGTTTGCTTGCCCGGCGCTGCTCCCGTGACGACAGGGGCGTCTGCTGCCACCTTGCCCCGTGGCGGCGGGTGATCGCGGCCCGGATGGCGTGCGCCAGTTGTTTGCGGCTGATGTCTGGCAGAAAGGCGGCCAGTCCCGAAACCTGCGCGACCGTTGCCCCCGGCAGGGTGGTGGGGGGGGTCAGGGGGATGCTGGCCTGCATCAAAAACCCTTCCGGGGTCAGCCGTTGGGCGATGGCGGCCACTTTTTTTCCGTGCACGGTAATCTCTCCGAATGCCGGGGCACAAAAGCAGGAAAAACGGTCGTTGGCATCTCCCTGCCGGGCCTTTCCTGCGCGGGCGGGAAGGCCCATGGTGGAAAGCGCATCAGCCAGCGGCAGGGCCATGTTCAGGTAGGCGTGCTTCACCCCGCCTGCAAGCAGCCGGTGCCCCGTGGGCAGGGCGATGCAGACAGTCAGTTCGTCCTCGTGGTAGACGGCCCGACCTCCGGTCATCCGGCGTACTGCAGGCCACGGAAGTTGCTCCGGGCGCTGGTGCCGTCCGATGGTGAGTGCTGCCGTCGGCCAATGGTACAGGCGCAGTACGGGCGGACGGAGTCCGGCCCATACCGACTCGGCCAGGGTCTGGTCCACCCCCATCTGGCGTGCGGGTATGCGCGCGCTGGTGGTGATCAGATGCCACACCTCGGTTTCCGGTGGCGCGGCGGTTTCTGGTTGCTGTTCCGGGTCAGGTGGGGCTATCATTTTCGGCTGTATGCAAACAACTATCGTGTGGACTTACAAATGACCGGCGCTGAACTGGTGACACTTACAATGGTACGGTGGTTCCACCTGCTCGGGGCGGCCACCCTGATCGGGATCATGATATACCATGCCCTGATTCTGGGATTTCGGGTGAGCAAGGTGTCGGGACCCGTCTCGCCCCTGCTCAAGAAAATGAGCCGCTTTTTCGGCCCCATTTACTGGGCCTCCATCGTGCTTTTGGTGACCACCGGCGGGTTTACCATTCTCGATCGGTTGACCTCGCTGGAGGGGCGCGCGTTGCCGTTTGCGAATATGTACGAGTTTTTCTGGGGGATGAAAATCCTCATGGTACTGTTCATTATCGCCAGTTCCATGTACGTGACCAGCCTGCTGAACAAAATATCGCTCATCAGCAAGGCCGGGGCGAGCAAAAAAAAGCAGGACGCCGTCCCGGTGCCGGAAGGCAACGTGTTTCGCATGCGCGCCACCGTGGCCTCCCTGCGGGTGGTAAATCTGGCGGTGGGGGTCATGGTGCTGCTGATGGCGGCCCTGCTGCAAAACACCTTTACCCTCATCGTTCTCAGAATGGAGCAGTACTGACACCGTGACGAACGCCGAAGAGACAGACAAAAAGGCCGGGCGCAAGGGCGTCAAATCGTTTGAGCTGATCGCGGACAAAAACGGCGCGCTGATCAACGGCGGGCTGTTTTTCATCTATATCGTCGTGAGCCTGGTGCTGGCCGCGCGTGTCGACCCCGGAGTCTGGTTTTACCTGCTCTATTTTCTGGCCTGCTTTGTCACGTTTCAGGCCGTTACCGTGGTGGGGCGGCACTGTTTGCACATGACCCCCAAGGCGGTGACCGGCATCGAGCTTACGGGCAAGAAGGTGCACTTGATCCGCAAGAACGGTAGCCGGGACGAGTTGACCCGCAACATCGATTATGCCCGCAAAAGCAAGATTCTGATTATCGAAGGGGCCACCCACGACGGGCAGAAGTCCAGCGAGGTGATCCGCAAGGGCGCCATGGTGCCCGGCGAGTTCGATAAACTGGTCATTGCCCTTAAGCGGTTCCGGTAACCATGCAGGGATTTCTAGGCACCAAGGCTGATTTCTGGTGGGACGTGACCCTCACCAGCGAAACCATCGTGGTGATCGCGTTTGTGCTGGGCTGGCGCTACGCCAAACAGCACAAGGGCATGCAGCATCAAAAAGCCATGCTGGTGGCCACTGTGCTGGTGACCGCATGGCTGGCCATGTATTTTGCCCAGCAGGTGATCGCCGGAACGAGTGGTTTCGACGGGCCGGAGATGATTAAGTTCGGCGTGTACCTGCCGACGATCATCTTTCACTCCCTGGTATCCACCCTGGCGATTCTGCTGTCGTACTATCAGATTTATAGTGGCTACAAGTGGTCGCGGGTGGAAGGGGGCAAACGCCTGTTGTCCGGTGCCGGGGCCATGCGCCACCGCAAGCTGGGCAAGGTGACCCTGTTGTGTTACCTGATGAGCGTGATTACCGCCTACATCATCTACTCCTTGCTGTTTGTGATCTACGCGCCGTTAAAAACACCGGAGTACGGCATGGGCGAGTCGATCGGGGTGCTTACCGCTATCGTGGCAGCGACGGGCGGCATCATGGGTGCCGGGGCGTTGTTCATCTCGCGTAAAAGCCGGGCACCCGCCTGATACGCGCCGTGCCAAACCGTTCCGGTGAAGCCTCCCGGCTGAAAAAACTGCTTTCCCGCGTGGCCGGGAACGTCCGCGAAAATCCGTACATGAGCGCCCTGTTCGGCTTCTGGACGTTCGGCTACACCATGATGGTGCCGCAGATCCTGGGCAGCCGCTTCATGCCGTATATCAGCGAAAAGATGGGCGGTGCCCCCGAGTCCATGTTCGTGGCCTTCGGGCTGCTTTTGATCAACGTGCTGCTGTTTGCCTTCATTGTGCCGTTCGTATTGTGGATGCTGGTCTGCTGGGCCTTGCGCAAGGAGGAATAAACGATGAAACGAATGCTCTGGCTGCTGCCTGCGCTGATCCTGTTTGTTTGCGCTCCGGCAAGCGCGGAATACTCCCAGGCCGACCGGGACTATAAAGCCGCGCACCTGAACGAACTGGCGCCGTACGGACCGGGGACGAACGAAGCCTTGCGTCCGGTGTGGAAACAGTTGATCCGTATCTGTGCCGAGCAAGGGGACAATGACATCGCAGACGCGATTTTCGGCGTCATGGCGCGGACCGACGGCATTACCTCCACTCAGTACGGCCTCGACCTGTACGACCTGTTCCGGGCCAATCCGCTGTTTTTTGTGGAGGCGACCGAGCGCTACTTCCGCGGCGACTTTTCCAGAATGCTGTGGGTGTGGATCAACGAGGTCGGGGACGTTTCGGTATTCCAGTTGGAGGAACAACTCGCCCCTCTTTCCGACAACCCGCAGGTAGAAAAATTCCTGTCCACGGCACGGCGAATGCACCGGGAGATGCTCGGTCAGCCGTAAGCTTCACGGCGAGCGGTTGAAATCCGCCACCGGGATTGACGGGAGCCTCCGTAAACCCCAATATTGCCGCCCTGTTCCAGGGGTGGCCCTGGCTTGCTACCAACTGAATAATATTCCGGCGTTCAATAAATACAAGATGCCCTAGAAATGTTGTTCAACAGCTTCCCTTTTCTCTTTTTGGTACTGGCTACGCTCGCCCTGTACTACCTCCCCGCGTTGAGGCGGTATCAGGTACAGGTTCTTATCCTGTCGAGTTTCACTTTTTACGCTTACGGGCAGCCGTATCTATTGCTGTTGCTGGTTTTGTCCGCAACCATTACGAGTGGTTGCAGCTATCGTGTGCTGCATGCGTCGGTCCACAAGCGACAAGTGCTCTGGGCTGTTTCCGGGGTGGTTGTAAACCTGCTGGTCCTGGCATTTTTTAAGTACAACAAACTCATTGCCAGTGCCATGTATGAAGACCTTGCCGCAATAGATGGCGCGGGCCATTTCCTGCTTACGCTGGCGCTGCCTGTTGGTATTTCGTTTTATACCTTCCAGGGAATCAGCCTGATTGTGGATGTATTCAAGATCGGTGTTCTGGACGGGGAAGGGGCTGCCAAACCTCGGATCGGGTTTGGTCACCACCTGAAAAACACCCTGCTGTACATTACGTTTTTCCCCCAACTGGTGGCCGGACCCATTGTGAGGGCACATCACTTCTATCCGCAGATTCAACCGAAGGCGTACGCGTCCATAAAGTGGAATTTTGCGATTAAGTGCATGATAACAGGGTATTTTTTGAAGACGGTTATCGCCGATAACATGCAGGACCAGACCTTCTGGATCACCTACCCCTACTTTTTGAACAAATCATCCATTGATCTGGTGGTCCTGCTGTTTGGCTACTCCATGCAGATATTTTCCGACTTTGCCGGATACTCCCTGATTGCCATCGGGGTGGCTGCGCTGTACGGGTATAGCCTGCCAGTCAACTTTAATTTTCCGTACATTTCCCAGTCCGTATCCGAATTCTGGCGGCGGTGGCATATTTCATTGTCCACCTGGCTCCGGGAATACCTGTACATACCGCTTGGCGGGAATAAAAAAGGGAGTGCCCGCCTGTATGTCAACTTGATGATTGTCATGTTTCTGGGCGGCCTGTGGCACGGAGCGGCGTGGAGCTATGCCGTGTGGGGTTCGTGGCACGGGGTGGCCCTTTCACTGGAGCGACCGTTTCGGCATACTTGGTTCTTTGCAAACCAGTCGTGGGGGATGAAACTGGTCAGAATAACCCTTGTCTTTCTGTTTGTTACTCTTTCCTGGCTGCTGTTCAAGCTGCCGGACTTCTCCCATGTGGTGCAATACATCCATTCGATTTTCACAAATACGGACATTGGCCCGAACCTGCCAGTCCTGATGATGATTTTTATTTATTCGTTTCCCGTGGTTGCCTACCACGCAATTCATGTATTGAAGGAAAACGGCAAGTGGAACCTTCCGGGCATGACCGGGGTCTTTTACGGGGCCATGTTGTCCCTGATCGTCCTTAACGGTGGGAACTCGAATGCGTTCATCTACTTCCAGTTCTAGGTGGACCGGGTCGGGTGGTTCCGTGCTTGCCATTGTCGGTGCCGGTTTACTGTTTACCGGTGCATACTTTCTGGCGATAGAGGTTTTTCGCCCCGCTATTCATCAGGCCCAGAATCAATGGGTAATGAATGCCATCCGGGCCGAACGGTTTGTCTATGCAGAAAAGCAAGTGCCGGTCCTGGTGGTTGGCAGTTCCCTGGCGGCAAGACTTGCGGGCGGCAGCCTTGGAGCCAAAATTCACAACATGTCGTTTAGTGGCGGGAGTGCATTGACCGGGCTGGGCATCGTCCACAGGGCCCAGGCCCGACCGTCTCTGGTTCTCATCGAAAGCAATGTGCTGGACAGGTTTGGCGATGAAGAATTTATCGCACGGCTGTACCACCCCTTCTTTTACCCTGTAAAGCGACACATCCGGGCACTACGGAGTGAATATCAGCCGATTAATCTTTTTACCACGGCGATGTCCAGCCTGTATAAATCCAGAACCGGCTTGCTGGATGCGCCACAGACGGTGGACCCGAAGGCCCTCAAGAGCAATATTCAAATCCATCAGACAAAAGAAGATGCGTTTGAATTGAAGTCGGCATTCCTGAAAAATGTGGATGACCTAAAAGCCATAATAGATGACTTGACCGGCCAGGGTGTACGGGTGGCTTTCTTTGAATTGCCGACAAACCAGGTGCTCGCATCCGGGCACAGAAGCCGCAGCATGCGGACTCATCTAAAAAAAATCTTCCCCGAAAACCGGTTCGACTGGATCGATTTTGATGCCATCCGGGAGGATATACGCACCACCGACGGGATTCACCTGGTCCGGGAGGATGCGCATCGGGCCGCGACCATTCTTCGCCAGCAGGTGGGGGTGCTGTTGCAATAGGGTCTGCCCGGATCACCCCTGACGGTGAACCCGGACCCGGTGTACCGCTGTCCGTGGCATCAGGTGGTGACATGACAACCCGACGGCATGTAAGATTGCCCCGATAAAAGAGTTTGCGGGTGTAACTCAGTTGGTAGAGTCCCAGCTTCCCAAGCTGGTTGTCGCGGGTTCGACTCCCGTCGCCCGCTCCAGTTGTCCTTGAAGCGAGCGGTTCCGGTGCGCTTGTACAGCCGGAGCCGCCCGCTCTTTTTGCGAGGTGCCGTATGCGAACCCTGGTGCTAGGTGGCGTCCGTTCCGGTAAAAGCGCATGGGCTGAATCGCTTTTTGCGGAAAGAGCCCAGGTGCGCTACGTGGCCACCGCCCGCGCATCCGATGCACAAATGGCCGAGCGCATCCGCCGCCACCGGGAGCGCCGCAACGCCGGTTGGGAGGTGGTGGAGGTGACCACAGACCTTGCCGCCGCCGTGGATACCGTGCCCGCGGGAAGCGCCCTGTTTATCGACGGGCTGACCTTGTGGCTGGCTTCGCTGATGGAGTCGGGCGGTGATATCGAAACCGAAATTGATCGGGCACTGGGGCAGCTTGCCCGCGTCCCCGAACTGGTCATCGTATCGGAAGAAGTGGGCGGCGGACTGGTGCCGATCGAGCCTCTCGCCCGCCGTTTTCAGGACCTGGCCGGAGAGTTGAACCAGAAAGTCGCCGCCCTGTCCGACCGGGTGGTGCTGGTGACCGCAGGGATTCCCATGGAATTAAAAAGCGCGCGTCTGGCCGCAGGCGCGAGTGCAGGAACTTATGACTGAATCACAACTGCAACCTGTTCCCGAACCGGGGGTGCTGCTTGCCGAAACGGTGGATGCCGTTAAACCGGTGGGCAGAAAGATGCTGGCGGATATAAAAGCCCGTCTGAACGCCCTGACCAAACCGCCCGGCAGCCTGGGGCGGCTGGAGGAGTTGGCCACTCGCATTGGCCTGATCCAGCACACGAGCGCCCCTTGTGTAGACGGAAAATGGGTGCTGGTGTTTGCCGCCGATCACGGGGTGGCGAAAGACGGGGTGAGTGCCTATCCGCCGGAAGTGACGCCGCAGATGGTCTTGAATTTTATCGCCGGGGGCGCGGCGGTCAACGTGCTGGCCCGCCATGCGGGTGCCCGGATGTGCGTGGTGGACGTGGGGGTGGATTACGACTTTGGCTCCGACCAGGGCATGCTTGCGGTCCGCAAGGTGCGGCGCGGCACCGACTCCATTATGCAGGGACCGGCCATGACCCGTGCCGAGGCGGCGCAGGCGGTGGAGGTGGGGATCGAAACGGCCAACACCGCCATGGACAACGGTGCAAACCTGATCGCGGTAGGCGATATGGGGATTGGCAATACCACCCCCAGCGCCGCGCTCACCGCCTGTTTTACCGGGCTGTCGCCGGATGCGGTCACCGGCCGGGGCACCGGCGTGGATGACGCGGTGCTGGCGCGCAAGATACAGGTGGTGGACCGGGCCATCAAGGTCAACCAGCCCGACGCGCGCGATCCACTGGGGGCGCTGGCGCTGGTGGGAGGGCTGGAGATCGGCGCCATTGCCGGGGCGGTAATGGCCTGTGCCAGCCGCCGGGTGCCGGTGGTGGTGGACGGATTTATCGCCACTGCAGGGGCCCTGGTGGCCCACGGCCTGAACCCGGAGGTAAGCGGCTACCTGCTTGCCGGGCACCGGTCGGTGGAACCCGGTCATCAGGCGGCGCTTGCCCATCTGGGCATTACGCCGTATCTGGATATGGACATGCGTCTGGGCGAGGGGAGTGGCGCCGTGCTGTGCATGCATCTGGCCGAAGCCGCCACGCGCATCATGAACGAAATGGCCACCTTTGAGGACGCGGGCGTGTCCGGCCCGGCGGCCCAGGGCCGGAGGGCCTCCTGAATGACCCGCGAGGAACGCCTCAGCCATCTGTTTACCGCCGCGGGGGACGCGGTTCGTTTTCTTACCCTGCTGCCGTACCCACGGGCGCCTGAACCCGGAGAGGAAGCCGAAGGCCCCGGCCTGCACCCGTGGACCATGGCGCTGTTCCCGGTGGTGGGGCTGTTTCTGGGCGCGGTGTTGTGGACGGCAGCCATGCTGCTGGGCTGGTTTTTCCCGGTGGGGGTGGTGGATCTGGTGGTGCTTGCGGCATTGGCGCTGGTGTCCGGCGGGCTGCACTGGGACGCCCTGATGGATACCGCCGATGCCCTGGGCGCGCCCAAAGAAAAACGGCTGGAAGTGCTGAAAGACAAGCACGTGGGCAGCTTCGGTCTGCTGGCGCTGGCGTTTGTGGCCGGAGGCCAGTGGGTGGGGCTGTTTTCCCTGTCCGGCTGGGTGCACGGTGCATCCATTTTGCTGTTTCCCATCTGGGGCCGGTGGATGATGGTGGTGGTCACCCACGGCATGGCCGACCTGCGGGAGGGGGAAGGGCTGGCCGCCGACTTTATCTCGCAACTGGAGGTGCGCCATATTCTGTGGGCCACCGGCTTTGCCTTTGTTTGTTCCGTGCTGCTGCTGGGGCTGGTGGGCGCCCTGGTGCTGATGATCGGCCTGGGCCTTGCCGCTCTGGGGCTGCGCCTGCTCTACCAGCGCGTATTCGGCGGGGTTTCCGGCGACCTGATCGGCGCGGCCTGCCCGATCGGCGAACTGTGTGCGTTACTGATGCTGAGCGGCGTCGCCTGATTTTCTGTCCCAGATGGCGCCAGGCTTCGTTGCTTCGTCGCTCATTTGGCAGACCAAACTTCGCTCCTCGCGCCTTGCCTGACACCACCTGGAACAGAAAATTTGCTGCCCCAAACGAGGCCATGCTTCGTCGCTCATTTGGTGCAACTAAACTTCGCCCCTCGCGCCTTGCCTGACCCCGTTTAGAACAGCAAATCCGAGGGGTGACCTCAACGGCCATGTGACGTTGGGGCACAACCCGGTGATTGGGTGATACACTTCAGACATGGGGGGCGATCGACATGCACCGCCCCGATTTTGCATTGTACGGAGGCTCCCATGTCCCGGGACCAGGAACACAAAATATTCACTGTGGAAGAGGCAGACGGTCTGGTTCTTGAGCTGACCGAAATTTTCTCCGCCATCCGGGCGGAAAAAGCCGCTCTGGAGAGTATTCTGCCCGATATCAAAATTGCCGCCAGTCACCAGTCGATGGGGGGTGGCAGCGTGTACGGAGCCCGGTACGTGGCGGCGCTCGCCAGAATCTCGGATGCGCTCGATCGGGTTTCCGACATGGGGGTCATGGTCAAGGATGTGGACAAGGGGTTGTGTGATTTCCTGTACGATCGGGACGGCAACCTCATCTTCCTGTGCTGGCAACTGGGGGAAGACAGCATCTCCTGGTGGCACAATATGGATGAGGGATTTGGCGGCAGGCGGGCCATTTCGGAGTTGCGCCTGGAAACCTGAATCCAGCATTTCTGCCCGCGTCCGGGCCGCAATACCTTGACAGCCGTCGTGCGGACGGTAAAATTCTCTTCCTCATGAGCGCGATGATTGAAGTAACCGAACTCGCCAAGTCGTACGGATCGGTGCGCGCGGTGGACGGAATTTCCTTTTCCATTCCCAAGGGTGAGGTGGTGGGGCTTTTAGGGCCGAACGGCGCGGGCAAAACCACCACCATGAAAATGCTCACCTGCTACATGCCGCCCACCAAAGGCCGGGCCACGGTGGACGGTCTGGACGTGGTGGACGACTCCCTGGCGGTCCGGCGGCGCATCGGCTATCTGCCGGAAAGCGTGCCGCTCTACGACGACATGGGGGTGTACGAATACCTGGACTTTATCGGCCGCGTACGCGGCATGGGCACCGGGGACCGGAAGGATGCTATCCGCACAATGGTGGACCGCTGCGGGCTGGCTCCGGTGATCTGGAAAGGGGTATCCCAGCTTTCCAAGGGATTTCGCCAGCGGCTGGGTCTGGCCCAGGCGTTGATTCACAACCCGGACCTGCTGATTCTCGATGAACCCACCACCGGGCTGGACCCCAACCAGATTGTGGAAATCCGCCAGTTGATCCGCGATCTGGGCAAGGAAAAAACCGTCATCCTCTCCACCCACATCATGCAGGAGGTGGAGGCCGTGTGTGACCGGGTGCTGATTATCGGCGATGGTAAAATTGTCGCCGACGGCACCCCGGATCAACTGCATACCGAATTCCACGGCGCACAGGAGCTGGACGTGCTGATCGCAGGCGGCGCAAAAGCGCAGGTGGAACAAGCGTTAAAAGCCATCGACGGCGTAGAGCGGGTAACGGCCACCGGCGCCAAGGGAGAACCGGTGGCAGTGCAGGTGTCCAGCCCCACAGAGAGCGACCTGAGAGAGGCGATCTTCAAGTGCTGCGTGGCAAACGACTGGGTATTGCTGGAGATGAGCCGCCGGGTGGTGAGCCTGGAGGAAATCTTCCGCGCCCTTACCCGCAAGGACAGCCCATGAACGGAACCCTGGCAATCTACCGGCGGGAGATGGCGGGCTATTTCAACCAGCCGGTGGCCTATGTGGTCATTACCGCCTACCTGCTCATTTGCGGATGGTTTTTCGCAAGCAATCTGTTCCTTGCCGGGCAGGCGAACCTGCGTGCCTATTTTGGCGTGGTGCCGGTCGTGCTGGTGTTCTTCATTCCGGCCATCACCATGCGGCTGCTGGCCGAGGAGTGGAAAAACGGCACCATGGAACTGCTGGTTACCCTGCCGCTCAAGGACTGGGAAGTGGTGCTGGGCAAGTATCTGGCGGCGTTTTCCCTGTTTGCAGTGGCGCAAATACTGACCCTTGTTTTCCCGTTTACCGTGTCGCTTCTGGGCAACGTGGATGGCGGGCAGGTGGTGGGGGGCTATCTGGGCGTGCTGCTCATGGGCGCTGCATATCTGGCGGTGGGGCTGCTGGCCAGCTCATTCACCAGCAATCAGGTGGTGGCGTTTATCGTGAGCTTCTTTTTCTGCTTTGGCCTGTTTTTGCTGGGCAAGATGCTGGCGCTTGCACCCGACATGCTGGTGCCGGTGGTGGAGTTTCTGGCCATGGACAGCCACTATGCCAACCTGGTCAAGGGGGTGGTGGACAGCCGCGACCTGCTTTACTTCCTGTCGCTTTCCGGGCTGTGCCTCGCGGGCGCGGTGGGCGTGCTCGAAGGCCGCAGGTGGGGCCGCTGATGGCAAAAAACCGCATGGTCATGCGCCTGAACCGCTGGGGCCTTGTGGCGGTGGTTTTCGGCATCCTGCTGTTCGTCAACCTGCTGGCATCGTTCTGGTTTGCCCGCGTGGATTTGACCGAAGACAAGGAGTTTACCCCGTCCGCAGATACCCGCGCCCTGCTTGCCCAGCTGGATGACAACCTGCTGATCCGGGGCTACTTCACCGCAAACCTTCCCCCCCCGTATAACGCCAACGGTCGGGTGCTGAAGGAGTTGCTGGACGAATACCGCATTCTGTCCGGCGGCCTGGTGGAGTATGAATTTGTGGACCCGGCCACCTTGGGCGAAAACGCCGAGCAGGAAATGAACCGGATGGGCATTCCCCAGGTGCAGGTAACCGATATCTCCTCCGACCGGGTGGAGGTCAAGAACGGTTACATGGGGGCGGCGGTGCTGTTTGAGGACCGGATGGAGGTGATTCCGGTCATTCAGGGACGGCAGGGGCTGGAATACCTGCTCACCTCCAAGATCGGCAAGGTCACCAATACCGGTCGCAAGAAGGTGGCGTTTCTACAGGGGGATGGCATTCCGAGTATGACCCAGCGGATGTCGCAGATCACAGGCTTTGCCCGCGAGCGGTACGAGGTCAACGAGGTCGACCTGGAGAAAGGGGCGCCGTTCCCCGACGACCTGGACGTGCTGATGGTGGCGCAGCCCCAGGTACCGCTCTCGGACTGGGCCCTGTCCAGAATCGATCGGTTTCTTGCCGGCGGCGGCAGCGTGGGCTTTTTTGGCGGTGGCGTCTCGGCCGATCTGAGGATGCAGATTGCCCAGAACCTGGACGACCCCCTGGCCGGTCTGCTGTCCGGTTACGGCATTCAGGTGGAAAACAATGTGGTGCTGGACAGCCACAACCTGCGGATCACCGTTTCCCAGCAGCGTGGCATTTTTACCATGCAGAATCTGGTGGACTATCCGTACATTCCGGTGCTCACCGGGCTGTCTGCGGCGCACCCGGTGGTGGGCGGTCTGGAGAACATTTTTTTGCCGTTTGTCTCCCGGGTGGTGACGATGCCGCTGGAAGGGGTGGAATACACGACACTGGCGGAAAGTTCCCCGGAAAGCTGGCTGCAGACCGGACCGTACAACATTGATCCGTTCGCGCCGCTGACCCCGCATATGGTGGCCACTCTGGAGACAGGGCCGCATGTGGTGGCGGTATCGGCGGAAGGCATATTCCCGAGCCGCTACGCCGGCACCACGGTCAATCTGCCCGAATCGCGCGGCGGCGCCGAGCAGGTGGTGGAGCCGGTGGCGTCGGCTCCGGGCCGGATGCTGGTGGTGGGCAGCGGCGATATTCTGCGCGACGATTTCCTCATGAACGGGGAAAATTTGCCGTTTATCATCAACAGCATCGACTGGCTGGCGCGGGACGAAGGGCTGATCGGGCTGCGCTCCAGAGGGGTGACCGACCGGCCTCTGGAAACGGTGTCGGACGGCACCCGCCAGGCCATCAAGGCATTCAACATGCTGGCCGGGGCCGGGCTGTTAATCGTGATCGGGCTGATTCGCTGGAAAATACGCAGCCTGAAACGGCGCGATCTGGAGAACCGGTTGTGAGCCGCGCTCTGAACCTGCTGGCGCTGGTGCTGCTGGCGTTGGGCGCCCTCTATTTTGTGGTGAGCACAGGCGATCGGGGCCGTGTTTCATCCGACCGGCTGGTGAGCATGCATGCCGAGGAGGTGGCCCGTATCGAAATTATCGAGCCTGCGCGCACCATCATGCTGGAGCGCCGGCCCACCGGCTGGCGCCTGACCCAGCCGGTGGATTACCCGGCGGTGCCGGAGTTTGCCGAATCGGCGGTCAACGTGCTGACCACCATGGTGAGCAAGGGGGTGATCTCCGCCAACCCCGAAAAAGCGCACCTGTTCGGGCTGGCTGTGGAAAAAGCCATCCACGTCCGGTTGTACGCCGAGGAGGAAAGCGCCCCGCGGGTTACGGTGCAGGTGGGCAAGCTGGCCCAGGGCATCAACTTTACCTATGTGAAGGTGGGAGAGAGTGACCAGGTGCATCAGGTGGCGGGATCGGCGCGTATCCAGTTGACCCGCAGTGTGTACGGCTGGCGCAGCAAGCAGATGATTGGTTTCGATCCGGAGGCGCTTGAGCGGGTGACGTTCGATGGGAAAAAGTCGGTCACGATCACCCGGGACGGGGGCGACTGGCAGTGGGCCGAAGAGATGAAAAATCCCCCCGGCGTGCAACCGGACGGGGCCAATGTCAACAGCCTGCTGGCCCTGTTGAGTCGCATGCAGGCTGCGGGCTTTGTGGATGAACCGGTCGTCGGCGAGGGGCCGCCGCTACTGGCCATTTCCATGCGCGCGGTGGACGGCGAGACGGCCACTGATCTGGTGGTGGAGGCGGAACAGGACGGTCGTTACCGGGTGGTGGTGGATGCCAATCCGCAACGCTTCCTGATCCCCAAAGCCCGGCTGGAGCAGCTGATCGAAGACCCTGTCGCGGCGCTGACCGACTCGCTCCCTGAGGACGGATAGCGCGCCCGAACCTCAGGCTAAACCGGCTTTCGGGCAATCACCAGCGCAGAAGAAAACGGCGGCGGCAGCGCCGTTTCCGTGGGCGGCTCAAAGCCCGCTTCGGCCAGCCATCCGCCCACCTCATCACGGGCGTACACGCGCCCCCGGTGGACCAGCAGCATCATCAGCGCAAACACCGCGCCGCCCGCCGGGTGCACCCGGTCGGCCTCCAGGATATGGTCCTTGATGATCAGCCTCCCGCCCGGCTTTAAGGCGGCAAAGCAGTTGGCGATCAGCCGCCCGTTGTCGGCCTCGTTTTCCAGGTGGATCACGTTGGACAGCAGCACCAGATCGAAACCCGTGGGCAGCGGGTCGGTGTTGTAATCGCCCGGTTTCAGGGTGATGCGCGCTTGCATGCCGTCCCTGGCCACCACTTCGGCGGTCACTTCCAGCGTGCCCGGCAGATCGAAAATGGTGGAGCAAAGATGCGGATGGGCGCGCAGCAAAGCGATGGGGAAGGTGCCGGGACCGCTGCCCACGTCGAGTACAGTGGTGACGGACGACATATCCAGCAAATCACCCAGATTGTCCGCCAGCCAGTCGGCATCTCCCCGTGCCTTCACCAGACTGTCCATGGCCATGATGAACACACGGGTTTCCGCCGGGTCGCTCTGGAACATGTCGGTGGGGCGTTGCGGCTGGCCGGTGGTGACGGCCTTATCCAGCTTGCCCCAGTGCTCCCAGCTGTGCGCCTCCAGCAGCACCATGCCGCCGTAATACTCCGGGGCGTCCGGCAGCAGGTAGCGGCGGGCGGTCTCTGACAGGGTAAAGAGGCCGTCTGTTTTGCTCAGCAACTCCATCGCCGCCAGGGCATTTAACAGCAGTTCCGTGGCCCGCGGGTCCAGCTTTTTTGCTGCCGCCACCTGATCCGCCGTGGCCCCGTCTTGCATGGCGGAAAACAGGTCGAGCTGCACCGCCGTGTGCAGGGCGCGGGATTCGGCAAAGGCGCCGCTCAAATTTTCCAGATCGGAAAAGTTCATGGATTTGCCGTTAGAACGGTTGCACCTGCACCATGATCAGAATGCCGATGATGGTCAGGCCGATGGTGCCGTGCACGGCGGAAAAAACCGCCTTTTTGGCGATCTCCGGCTGTTCCTTGAGGGCCTTCAGTTTGATGTGCAGGATCGCGTGCAGACCGGCCAGCAACGCCACCAGCAGCATCTTGCCCTTAAACCAGCCCATGGTTTCGTACGGCATCAGCCCTGCGCCCATCAGGCCGAGGGCGGTGATGCCGACGATCACGGCACCCGGCACAGTGACCAGCCAGTACATGCGCCACTCCACCCAGGCAAAGCGCGGCTGCACGTCCGCCTGTTCCGCCACGTGATAGGCCGCCATGCGGCTGATTGTAAGCAAGCCGCCGGTCCACAGGATCATGCCCAGAAGATGAAAGGTAAGCCACCAAGCCATAACGTATATCCTCCCCGGCTGAAAAATCAGCCCATAGAAATCAGGTTTCCCCGCCCCGTGTCTGGGCGGATGCGGGTAGTATAGGCCCACCTGCGCAACCTGCGCTTGCACCGACCAAGGAAACCCCATGCCCCCTGTTGCCATTGCCACCTGGAACGTCAACTCCCTGCGTAGCAGGCTGGATCATGCCCTCCGGATGCTGTCGGAATACTACCCGGACGTGCTGTGCCTGCAAGAGTTGAAAGGCACCGAAAAGGATCTGCCGATCGAGTCGTTTACGGCGCAGGGGTACAACGTGGAGGTGTACGGTCAGAAAACCTATAACGGCGTGGCCATTATCTCCCCCCATCCCATAAGCGATGTGACCTGTGGCTTTACCGACGGTGCGGACGATCCCCAGGCGCGGCTGATTGCCGCCACCGTGTGCGGCATCCGGGTGGTGAACGTCTATGTACCGAACGGCTCCGAGGTGGAAAGCGAAAAATATGCCTACAAGCTGGAGTGGATGGCGCGGCTGCAAGCAGAGCTTGCCCACCATGCCGATCCGGATACGCCGCTGCTGCTGACCGGCGATTTTAACGTGGCCATGGAAGACAGGGACGTGTACGACCCGGACAAATGGAAAGGGCGTGTGCTGTGCTCCGATCCGGAGCGGGAAGCGGCCCGCGGCTGGGCAAAGTGGGGACTGTCCGACGCCTTCCGCAAGCATCATGATGAGGGGGGCCAGTACTCTTGGTGGGACTATCGCCAGGGGGCGCATCAGGCGGGCCGGGGCCTGCGGATTGACCACATCTGGGTGACCCGTACGCTGCTTGACCGGTGCACCGACTGCCACGTGATCGAGGCGCCGCGTGGTTGGGAAAAGCCGTCCGACCATGCCCCGGTGATGGCCTTCTTCGATCGTTAAATGCCCGCCTGTTGGGTAGTGGGTCAGTTTGAAATGTGGCCCCAGTGACAGCCCGCCGCCCACATGTCATAATAGGCGTATGCCTAAACGATCAAGCAAAAAACCACTCGACATAAACGAACTCGCCGCGTCCATTGTAAAGGATGCAACCGAGGATGAGCCGACAAAGGCCCCCCCTCCCGCCGAAGAACCCCCACCGGAAAAGAACCCCGCCGCCGTTGCTTTGGGCAAACTGGGTGGCAAGAAGGGTGGACCCGCCCGCGCTAAGAAGCTATCCCCTGAACGCCGGAAAGAGATTGCCCAGAAGGCGGCTAAGGCGCGGTGGGGTAAGAAAACTACCAAATAACGAAAAAACCGTTTGATATACCCAGTGTATTTCGTTACCATCCCCCTTTGGTCATATCCATAAAGGAGGATGTTGATGAATGCTGCGCAGAAGATAGTTAGTAGATTCGGCGGGCAGTCTACCCTTGCGGGTCTGCTCGGTAGGCGTCAAAGTACGATACAGCACTGGTGCAAGACCGGTATCATCCCCGCGAAATGGCAACGGCAACTCTTAGAGTCTGCTGTGCAAGCCGGAATCCGGCTTTCAGCCGAAGACTTTGTTTCCCAACCTGACGATGTAACCATGGATGTAGAGCGCATTCCAAAATCGACTCATTGGGGTGAGTTGTCAATCGGAGAGGCTAAGCTACCATGTTATGTGCTGGATAACGGAGAGCGAGTATTCAGCCTGAAGGGGGTCGTGGTCGGCCTTACCGGGGTAGAAGGGGGGGCGCTGGCAGAGTACATTAAAGTAAAAACGATTAAACCGTTCCTTCCGCCAGACCTTCGGCCCCAAGAGGGTGACATGATACCGGCGCTACGCCGTTTTGACACTGGCGGAGAGGGGTTCACGAAATACGCTCAGGGAATCACGGTGGAACGGTTTATGGACCTTTGTGCTGCATATTCTGAAGCGGCAGATGCCCCGGATAACATACTCACTGAAAAACAGGCCCAGATATCCGTCCAAGCCAGGGCGTACCTTCGGGCAAGTGCGAAGGTTGGCATTATCGCTCTTGTGGATGAGGCCACGGGGTATCAATATGATCGCGAAGATGATGCTCTACAGTTCAAGTTACAGTTATTTCTCTCTGAAGAGATGAGACCATGGGAAAAAACTTTTCCTGATGAATTATGGCAAGAATTCGGACGCCTGACCGGATGGAGTGGGGCAGCCCATAGACGGCCAAAATACTGGGGGAAGTTGGTCATGGAATTGGTTTACGAATATCTAGACCGTGACGTAGCTGAATGGCTCAAAAATAATGCCCCCAAGCCCAGGGCTGGACAAAGCTACCACCAATGGATGAGCGGTCAATACGGTTTGCGCAAATTGATCGAACATATATGGATGCTGATTGGGATGGCGCGAGCATGCACCACAATGATGGAGTTGCGTGAAAGAATGGGCGAACAATACGGTAGGCACCCGATTCAACTCACCATGTTTGTTCCAAGGCTCATAGCCCCTGTAGAAAAAAGTCAAAACCAGAGCGTTAAGAACGCCTAACAGACTGTTAATTAACAATTAACGATGCTGAAGGAGGCGTTGTATTTTTGTCTCAAATATACTTGACCGCTCAAGCATGTCGGGATATACTTAACTCATGACCAAGTTAACGACACAACGCCGCGCGCAAATTCTCGCCTGTCTGGTTGTAGGAAACAGTATCCGGGCCACCGTTCGTATCACCGGAGCGGCAAAGAACACC
>CBDUXI010000023.1:0-32258 GCA_965371175.1 uncultured bacterium | reverse complement strand
CGATAATCAGCGCCACGTCGCAGTATTCAAACGCGCCAAAAGCCCGTTCCAGCACAGCCTCTTCCAGCGCTTCGCCAAACCACACAATGTGGGGCCGCAGCATGGCGCCGCAGTCGTTGCAACTGGGCGGCACGGGGATCGGCACGCGCCGGTCCTCCTGCACCCGGTGGCAGGCGGTGCAGCGGGTTTTCCAGATATTGCCGTGCATCTCCACCGGGTCGGCGCTGCCCGCCAGTTCATGCAGGCCGTCCACGTTCTGGGTGACCAGGGTAAAGCCGTTCTCCCGGCCCTGCTCCATCTGCACCAACGCCTTGTGGGCCGGGTTTGGCTGGCATTCGGCCACCAGCGCCCGCCGCCAGTCGTACCATTCCCACACCAGTGCAGGGTCGCGTGCAAACGCCTCCGGCGTGGCCAGCTCTTCGGCGCGGTAGTTCTTCCACAGGCCGTCCTCGCCCCGGAATGTCGGCACCCCGGACTCGGCGGAGATCCCCGCGCCGGTCAGCACCGCCAGCCGCTGGGCTGCCGCCACCTTCTCCTTCACCTCACCAATCAACTGCTCCACGTGACGCGCCCCTTTTTTGCCCCCCGAAAGCTGTAGTGTACCCCCATTCCAATTGACCGGAACCGGCCTTTGCCCTATCATGCGGCGTTCTTTTCAGATTCGATTTTTTCGGATCATACCCTGTAACGGAGCCTGCCGACCACACCATGCTGGACATCCGCCTCATCCGCGAACAACCGGATACCGTGGCGGCCGCCCTGTCCCGGCGCGGCGCGGGGGCAGACCTGCAGGCAGACCTGCAAAAGCTGCTGGCCAAAGACGAAGAACAACGCACCGTGCGCACCCGGGCCGACGAGATGAAGGCCGAGCAAAACCGCGCCTCGAAACAGATCGCCCAAAAAAAACAGGCCGGGGAAGACGCCAGCGCGTTACTGGCCGAAATGAAGCAGATCGCCGAACGGAAAAAAGCCGCCGCCGAACAGAGCCGGGAGTTGGAAGAGCAGGTGCGGGACCTGCTGCTGAACCTCCCCAACCTGCCCGCAGACGACGTGCCGGACGGCAAGGACGAGTCGGCCAATGTGGAACTGCGTAAGGTGGGCACGCCGCCGGAATTGGGCTTTACCCCCAAATCCCACGACGAACTGGGCGAGGCGCTGGGGCTGATGGATTTCACCCGCGCAGCCAAAGTGGCCGGTGCACGTTTTTCCTCCTACACCGGGGCGCTGGCCCGGATGGAACGGGCCCTGGCCGCCTTTATGCTCGATCTGCACACCGAAGAGCACGGCTTTACCGAGGTGGTGGCCCCCTATCTGGCAAATACCGACGCCCTGATCGGCACCGGCCAGTTGCCCAAGTTTGCCGACGACCTGTTTACCATCGAAAAAGACGGCCTGTACCTGATCCCCACCGCCGAGGTGTCGGTCACCAACCTGTATGCGGGCGAAACCCTGCCGGAAGAGGATCTGCCCATCCGCATGGCCGCCTTCTCCCCGTGCTTCCGGCGCGAGGCCGGCTCTTACGGCAAGGACACCCGCGGCCTGATCCGCCAGCACCAGTTTCACAAGGTGGAGATGGTGACCCTTGTCGATCCGGAAACGTCTGCCGACACCCTGGAATTTCTGACCACCTGCGCGGAAGAAGTGCTAAAAAGGCTGGAATTGCCGTACCGGGTGGTTTCCCTGTGCAGTGGAGACTTGGGTTTTAGCGCCACAAAGACGTACGATATAGAGGTTTGGCTGCCCGCGCAGGGAACCTATCGGGAAATTTCGTCCTGCTCCAACTTTGGCGATTTTCAGGCCCGGCGGGCGAACATCCGCTGCAAGGGGGCTGGAAAGCCCCGGTTTGTGCACACCCTGAACGGCTCCGGCCTTGCGGTGGGGCGAACCCTGGTGGCGGTCATGGAAAACGGCCAGCGGGAAGACGGCAGCATTGCCATCCCCAAGGCACTGCAGCCATACATGGGGGGGCTGAAAGTAATCGGGTAGCGAGGCTAAAAAAAGCGGGGCAGCACTTAAGGAGGAGTGGCCGAGTGGTCGAAGGCGGCGGTCTTGAAAACCGTTGGGTTCACGCCCCGGGGGTTCGAATCCCTCCTCCTCCGCCACCTGTGAAAAGGCTCGACCAGTCGGCTGGCGGGAGGTGACAATTGAATGACGATTTCGCGGAGAGGTGACCGAGCTGGCCGAAGGTGCTCGCCTGCTAAGTGAGTGTGGGGCTAACGCTTCACCGAGGGTTCGAATCCCTCCCTCTCCGCCATTTTTTTTTTGCAATCAACGTGTGGATATGACATTGAGAACCATTCAGCAAATTGCGTTGGCCGGGGCCATCATCCTGGCGCTTGGCGCGTGTAGCAGCAATGAAGAGCCGCCAGTCAAGGCAACCGATGGGCAGGCCGCCAACGGGCACAGCATGCCCATGACCGACTCTCCCCACGGCGTGGCAGATGCGGGGCAGGATGCGGCCCACAGCGGCGTGGATATCTCGGCCAGCGCCAAATCCGGCACCACGGTGGTGCCGGAGCACGTGGCGGGCAAGTGGCGGGCAGCCACCTTTATTGTGGTGGACCGCAACACCTCTGCGGCGGAAGAGGTCACCATCGAACTGAAGGGCGAGCATGTGTTCCCCGACGGCGATCTGAAATTTTCTGTCATTGAGTTCTTGCCCGACTTGCGAATAGACAATAATATTTACACCTCCGTGACCAACGATCCAAACAATCCCGCCGCCCATGTGCGTGTGACCGAAGGCGGAAAAGAGGTGTTTGACGGCTGGTTGTTCTCGGAGTTTCCGCAGGTCCACCGTTTTGAGCATCCCCGCTTCGGCATCACGCTCAAGGAGGGGGTACCGAAGTAACGGAACCAGATACTGTATGCGCCCGTAGCTCAGCTGGATAGAGCACTAGACTACGAATCTGGGGGTCGCACGTTCGAATCGTGCCGGGCGCGCCATATTTATCAATGGGTCAGGTCAGTTTGGCCTGGCCCGTTGTTGTTTGGGGATCGCGCCGGGACCGGGCCAGAAACAACCGGGTTTCCCCGGCTGTTTCTCCCGCTATCCCAACTTTTTACACGCAGAACAAAAAAATGCGGTATAGTCTCTCTCGGTTCTCCCGATAGAGGGAGACAGCGTTTCCTACCTTTCCAGCATTCCTTTACAACGGGCTTTCTTGGTTGGCAACGCAACGGCGTGAGTTGCCATACCTTGCGCCGCCAGGAACCCCCGCGACTCCCCTGCCAGTGGAATCCGCGCGCGCCTGAATGATCAGGCCAGGTTTCCTTTATATTGAAATGACCGCCCCATGGCAGGCGGACAAAGGATTGATTTACATTGAATTTTAAGGACATTGGCATTGATGCCATCCTGCTGCGCGCCCTCGATGCGTGCGGATTTACCGACCCCACAGAGGTGCAGCGCAAGGCCATTCCGATTGCCCTCGCCGGACGCGACCTGCTCGTCTCGGCCCAGACCGGCACCGGCAAGACGGCGGCTTTTGCGCTGCCGATCCTGCACCAACAGGCAAAAACTCCCGGCAAGGGCGGCAACGGCCCCCGCGCCCTGATCCTCACCCCCACCCGTGAACTGGCCAATCAGGTTTCCGAAGTATTCGGCACCCTGGGCAAATTTGCCGGCGTACGCCACGGCACCGTCGTGGGCGGCCTGGGCTTTGGCCCGCAGATCCGCCTGCTGAAAGCCCCGCTGGACGTGCTGGTGGCCACCCCCGGTCGCCTGATCGACCATATGGAGCGCGGCAACGTAAACTTTTCGCGCCTTGAGGTGCTGGTACTGGACGAGGCTGATAGAATGCTCGACATGGGCTTCCTGCACGCCGTAACCCGCATCGCCAAGGCCACCCCGCGTGAGCGCCAGACCATGCTGTTCTCCGCCACCCTGGAGGGCAAAATCCTCGACGTGGCCGGCAAACATCTGCGTAACCCGGAGCGGGTGCAGCTTGCTGCCGCAAAGCAGCGCCACGAGGGCATCTCCCAGTGGATGCACCCGGTACAGGATCAGGCCCAGAAGCGCGCCATGCTCGACCACTTGCTGGAAGACCCGGAAATCGCTCAGGTCGTCGTGTTCACCGGCACCAAGTGGCGGGCCAAGAAACTGGCCGCCAACCTGGCGGATCAGGGCCACGCCAGCGCCCCGTTGCAGGGCAACATGACCCAGTCCGCGCGCGAGCGCACCGTGGAGCGCATGCGCAACGGCCGGGTCAAAGTGCTGGTGGCCACCGACGTGGCCGCCCGCGGCCTGGACGTGCCGGGCATCACCCACGTCATCAACTATGACCTGCCCATGACCCCGGAAGATTACATCCACCGCATCGGCCGCACGGGCCGTGCGGGGGCAACCGGCATCGCCATCTCGTTGGTATCGCCGGAAGAGCGCAGCAAGCTGGGCCAGATCGAACGCCTCATCGGCCAGTCGGTCGAGCCCCGCGCCGTCCCCGGTTTAACCTCCATGTCTGCCGCGCACTCTGCGCAAGCGATGGATCGGCCGGGCCGACCGCCAAGGCAGGGCCAGCACAGACGTTCCAATAACCCCAATTCCGCTCCGGGCGGACGCGGACGCCGTTCCAACCGCTTCGGCGGAAAGTCGGCGGCCCGCTAACCCGTCCCGGTCAGAAACCACTGTTCACTAACCAAACTGAGAGAGAAAAAAAATGAACTTATTTGTTGGCAACCTTTCCTACGAAGTCACCGAGGCCGATCTGCGCGAGGCGTTTGAAGAGTTCGGCCCGGTCTCCTCGGCCGCCGTCATCACCGATCGCGAAACCGGCCGCTCCCGCGGATTCGGCTTTATCGAAATGGGCGATGCAGAGGCCAAGGCCGCCATTGATGGTCTGAACGACAAGGACCTGAAAGGCCGCCAGTTGAACGTCAACGAGGCCAAACCCCGCGAGAACCGCGGCGGCGGCGGACGCTACTAGCGCCACCATCTTCCAGCCGGGGAGCCTCCCCGCCTGAAGGTGTCTGAAAAATAAGAAGCCGGGGTGATCCGTGTGGCTCACCCCGGCTTTTTTGTGCCCGGCCTTCGGGGGCCACAGGCCGGGCCATTCAGGTGCGGTCGCTGGCGTCCACTATGTGACCGCTTTTGATATGAATATCCCGCTGCGGGAACGGTATCTCGATGCCATGCTCCCGGAACTTGTCCCACACGCGCAGGAGCACGTCGCTCTTCACGTTGCCCATGCCCTCCACCGGATCGTTGATCCACATCCGCAGTTCCAGATCCACCGAACTGTCGCCAAAACCGGTCACCAGTGCGTTGGCACGCGGGCTGCTCAGGGCGCGGGGGCACTCGGCGGCGGCCTCCTTCATCAGCTCGAGCGCCCGTCTCACGTCGGATTCGTAAGAGACGCCCATCGGGATGCGCATGCGTACATTGTTGTCGGAGTAGGACCAGTTCTCCACCCGCTCGGTGATGAGCAGCTCATTGGGAATGAGGTGTTCCTTGCCGTCCCGGGTCACAAGGGAAACATAGCGGGTGCTCAGGTGCTTGACCCAGCCGTACGTATCGCCCACGGAAATCACGTCACCCGGCTTGATGGAGCGGTCCGCCAGCAGGATGATGCCGCTGATGAAGTTACTGATGATCTTTTGCAGGCCAAAGCCGACGCCCACGCCCACGGCGCCGCCAAATACAGTCAGGGCGGTCAGGTCCACGCCCACGGTGTTCAGGCCGATGAGGAAGGCCAGGGTGATGAGGGTGATGCGGGTAAGCTTGCCCAGCAATACCTGTAAACTGGGGGAAAGCCCGGAAACCCCGCCCAGTTGCCGCTCCGCGAACCGGCTCAGCATGGTGGCCAGAGACAAAAACAGAGCCAGCATCCCGAAAGCCGTGAGCACGGTCAACAGGGAAATCCGGGCCTCGCCCACGGTCACCGCCAGGGCATCCATGCCTTCAATAAGGTACGGCAACAGGCCGGTCAGGTGCAGGGCGGCCACGCTCCACACGGCGGCAGCCAGCGTGCGCGCGAGCTTGGGGCGTTTTACCAGCGCAGAGAAGAAGCGGATGACGATCCACGCCAGCCCCAAAGTTACCGCCGCGCCGGTCACTCCGGCATCCAGTTCCATGCGCGCGGCGACCGGCGCGTACAGGGCGAACAGCAGCAGGCTGAAAGCCGGAAACAGCGTGTCGCAGATGGCGTGGCTGAACGGCGCGAGCCATTTGGAAACGCCTTCCCCCCCGGCCCACGCTTCCAGCGCCCGAATGGGGCGGCGGGACAGGGCGAACCCGGCCACAAGGGCCACGGAGATCCAGGCGATCTGCCACAGCACGCCTGCGGTCAGCAGGTTTGTAGTGGCCCATTCGGTCATATTGGATGCCAGTTCAGTCATGCTCACAATTTTGTGCCGGTGGTGTCAGGTTCCGCGCCCCCTGTGCTGCACCGCCGTTTCAGGCGGCAGACCGAAAGTTCATAGCATACTGGCTCCCGGCGCCGGTTGAAAGGCGCCGATTGAAAGGCTCAGGTTGAGAGCCCCGCCTGCCGAAGCGAGCGGGGCCTTTGTATCCCCTCCCCCACCGGTTTGCTATGCTGTGGCCTCGGCCACGCAGTTTGGGAACTGCCATGAACATTCGCACAATCGCCATCACTGCTTTGTGGGTGGTTTTATCCACCCTGCCGCTAACCGGCTGCTACGGGAGCATCACGGTTGCAACCGGCGGTGGAACCACCTCGCCGGGGCCTCCCCCGGAAGACACCTGCACCCCCCGGCCCGACATCATGTGCCCAATGTTGTTCGACCCGGTATGCGGAGAAGACGGCAAGACCTATTCCAATGGGTGTGAAGCGCATAGACAGTGCGCCCCCATCGCCCATAAGGGAGAGTGCAACGACCGTTCCGGCGGGGGGTGAGTGACTGCCCGTATGGGCTGTAGTGCCTGAAGGCGTTATTGGGGGGTGGCTATTCCCGGATTTGCGGAATTGCACGGGCCGGCCCGGCTTTCCCCAGGAAAGGGAAATAAACCGGTTCCGATTGCGGTTTCCGATAGCGAGAGGCGGGACTGTGTTGGCTCCATCACAATTCGGAGGGCGTCATGAAAGGCATAGCGAAGACCTGGTTCCTCAAGCGCATCCATCTGTTTGATAACCTGAGCGATGACGATATGCAGACACTCGACGAGCGCACCCGCATGGCCCATTATCCGGGCCGCAAGCTGATATTTGACGCCGGTCAGCCGAGTGACGCGGTCTATCTGTTAAAGAGCGGACGGGTAAAACTGAGCCGGGTACAGGGAGGCCGCGAACTGGTGTTGGCGATCCTCGAACCCGGCGAGGTGTTCGGCGAAGTTGCCGCGCTGGCCAACGTTCCCCACGAAACCCGCGCCGTGGTGATGGAGAATGCCGCCATATGCATCATCGGCAAGTCCGACTTTGAAGAAATGCTGGCCCGGCGGCCCAAACTCTCCATCCGCCTGACCAAGCTCATCGGCCTGCGGCTGCACCGCATCGAAACCCGTATCCACGACCTGCTCTATCAGGACGTGACCCACCGGCTGGCCCGCCTGCTGCTCGATCTGACCGAGGAGATGGGCGAATCTCAGGACGATGGCGCCATCCGCATCAAGGCCCGGTTGACCCACCGGGAGCTGGCGAACCTGATCGCCTCCACCCGCGAGACCGTATCGTTGACGCTGGGACATTTTCGCGACCAGGGCCTGATCCGCTTCGATCGGCGCGCCCTGACCGTGCTCGATCCCACCGGATTAAGGGCTTTTTTGGCGCAAACGTAAGCCCCCTTACATTGCGCGCAGATTTCGGGAATGGACCGGCGTCCCCCCCCTGTTCTCGCTTTTGTAAGCACCACCACATTTTATTTTCGCTGCCCTCCCCACGGGACAGCAGCAAACCTGGAGGACAAACCATGAAACACACCCTTTACCATCGCATCCTGCCGGGGCTGATCCCCATGGCGGCGCTGATCCTGCTGCTCGGGCTGGCAGGCCCCGCCTTCACATCCGGTGTCGGCGGCGCCGACGGCTTCCCCACGGTGGGCCTGCAACAGTACACCCAAGCCCACGCCACCAACCCCAACCCGCCGGACCGCTTTGGCGGTCGCGTGATCATTACCGGCAAACAGAAAAGCGGCGCCGCCCAGTTCATCCTGCCGGGACCGCGCGGGATGGATCCCACCATCTTCGGCACACCGGCTCACCCGGTCGGTTTCGATCAGGCGCCGTTTCCGCTGATCGGCATTCCCAACGGCATGCGTCAGGTGCGCGACGGCCACTTCACCATCGTCGATCACGCGACGCCGTTCTCAAACTGGCGCATTGTCGGTCAGGGCAGCGTCGAGATGAAGCTTGAGGACATGACCGCCATCGACGGCGCCACCACCAAAGACAAAGTCTGGTTCGCCGCCGAGTTTGATGCCCCGGACGGCAGCCATCACTACCGCGTCGAGGCCGACGAGGCCCTGCCTCACGGCTTTGGCTACCCCACCTTCGGTGGCGTGTTGACCGATCACCTGATGCACGGCGTCACCGGCATCGGCACCCGGCTCATGCCCACCGAATATGCCCTGTTCTCGTTCTGGGCCAAGGGGCGGCTGTATGTGGACGGCGAGTTGACCAACAGCGATCACCTGGTCCACGTCATGCTCACCGAAAGTGTGCGCGGCAAGGGCTATAAACTGGGCTTCGATGGCGGCAACGACGGCTCCGGCCGGGTGCTGCACCTGATGGTGCCGCCCTACAAGGTGGGCCCCAACGGTCCGGTGAAGAGCGTGCTCAAGTCGGGCTATGTGCCGTTTCCGCAGGTGAAAGCCGCGATCATGGCCGATCAGGCCCGCATCAACCGCATGTCGCACGGTGCCCTCAGGACCAGCGCTCAAGCCGACCTGGACGCCGCCAAGAAGCTGATGGGCCGCACCAAAGAGCACGTGATCCACGCCATGGAAGAGGGCACCATGTTCGGCATGCCGTTCTTTCACGTGATGTTCGGCAATGTGGACTACAAGGTGAAGACCAAACGGAGATAGGCTCCGGGCCTTACCGAAGGCTCCCGATCACGCCTTGGCCCCGGAGTTGCCAAAAACGGTACCGGGGGGTAAAGCACATGGCCCGTCCCCTTCCCGACCGCTCTTGTCGTGGGGGAGGGGGCGGGCCGTGGAGGGGGGAGTGCATCAACATCAATAGATGAGCAGAACCATGCGCCATATCAAGATCATATTCGCCACCCTCGTCATCGCCTTTTTTATGGGGGCCTACGGCGCTGCCGCCGCCCCGGACGAGGTAGAAATTATCGAGCTGAATCTGGCCTACGCCCCGGAGATTATCGACGTGCTGTTGGGCCAGACCGTGCGCCTGACCAATCAGGACCCGTTTTTTCACCAGACCCGCGTCACGCGCCTGGATGCGGACGGCAACCCGGCGGAGATACTTATCGACGACAAGATCGAAAAGAAGAACACCTCACAAACATTCAGGCCGGAACACAAGGGCGAATACCAGATCCGCTGCATGGTGCATGACGGGATGGAAGCGACCCTTCATGTGAATTAGGGTGACCGCCTGATCTGCCCAATCACATCGCCTGCTACCCGCAGGCACGTTGAGACGGCCTTTCGTCCCCAGCGTGACCGGGGGTTACGTATTGTGTCCCCGGAACTCCCTCGGAATTCGGGGGAGCATACAACCGATTCCCCAAAACTGCTATAGTTTCAGTACGATCTGCTTGTGTTTTGTACTGTATCTACCGTTGGGAGGGAGTTCATATGTTGATAGTCAAAGACGTGTATGAAAAAGAGTTCGTGACCATTTCGTCTAAAGCGACCATGCGGGAGGTCGCGGAAATCATGACATCCAACAAGATCGGCCACGTCCTTGTGGAAAACAGCGGCGGCGAGTTAGCCGGCATCGTGACCGAGTCCGACTTCGTTCGCAAAGTGACTGCTGCGGACCGCATTCCCTACGTGACCCGTGCGTCCGACGTCATGTCCTCGCCACTGATCAGCATCGACATCAATGCCAACAGTACTCAGGCCCTGGACCTGATGGACAAGCACAAGGTGCTGCACCTGGCCGTGCGTGACAGGGACAAGGTGGTGGGCATGGTATCGGTCCGCGACCTGATCCATGATTACGAGCTTCCCGAAAATGGCGGAACATGCTGGGCATGACGAAACCCATACCGGCGATCACCCGGAGGTAGCGCCGTTTGTTTAAAGCGCCGTTCCGGTCGGTGGAATCGATTCGCCCCGCCAGCCGAAGCCGACAGGGCCATTCCCTGCCTCGGGCGTGGCGACCCACGCGGGCGGCGGCACGGGCCTACCGCTCGACACTCCGAAGGTAGTTGACGACGTGCCACACGTCGTTCTGGTCGTCAAACATCGACCAGTTGCCTAACATTTCGGTCTCGTCCGAACCTTTGAAGATGGTATGGCGCAACTCACCGTCCGTACGAACCGCCTGCCACGCGCCGTTGGTGAAGTCAGTCGGAGGCGGGTCCATGCCCGCGGCGGCCACCCCGTCCCCGTCCCCGGCGTCGCCGTGGCAGCCGTTGCAGCCAATCTCCATGTATAGTTTCTCGCCCAGGCCGACGGAGGCGGCATCGGCGGACACTGGATTGACATCCGCCTTTACGGAATCCGGGGCGCGAGGCGTGAGCGGACCCGGATCGGCGGCGATGGCGGTGCTCATGCCGAACGCAACCACGGTGGCGGCAACGGCCAGTGTTTTCAAGTTCATGACAAACCTCCTTGCATGCAGCCCTCTCCTATTATGACTCCGGCTGCCGTTTACGGGGCACCACCATTTAACCACCGCATCACTGTCCCCCTTTCCCACCCCCTTCGCTGTGCTTCGCCAGCGCGCGGCGCGCCAGGCGATTGAGGTAGAGTACCACCCCGACCGCAACCAGAAAACCGGCGCCGTACAGGCTCCATTCGAGCGGTGTGCGATCCGCGCCCCGCGCCCCCAGCGTGGCAATATCAGCGGCGATCGAGCCAAGATAAACGCTATTCACCGAGAGCGGGATAATACCAAGGAATGTGCCGCCGACGAACCCCCGCAACGAGAACGACGTGAGCCCAAAAAAATAGTTGGAGAGCTTGAACGGGAAAAACGGCACCAGCCGGGTCAGCATCACGATCTTCCAGCCCTGGGGCGCCAGTTCCTCGTTGACCAGATTCAGCCTGGGATGGTTCAGCACAAAGCGGGTGGCCCGCTCGCCGAACAGGTGGCGCGCGATCAAAAATGCCAGCATCGCGCCGAAGGTCGTGCCCAGCACCACATAAACACTGCCCTTCACCACGCCAAACACAAAACCGGCACCCGCAGTAAACAGCACCCCCGGCAATACCAGCACGACCACGAGGGCCATGATCAGCACAAACAGCGCCGACGCCCAGGCGCCCTGCGCGTCGAGCCAGTTCAACAGCGATAACACCTGCTCGTCGATGCCGAACAGCAGCAAAACGCCCAGCAGGGCCGCAACGAACAGGACGCTGGCACCCATACCCCATGCCGCGGACTGGCGTATGTGAGGACCCGCACCGTTTTTCATGCGAACGCCGCCTTGCTCAAATTGGCCTGTTCCCTAAGAGCAGGCCCTACTCTTATGGTAATGTGAGCGCATCGATTTCGCACGCGCGGAGCCTGCGCCAGCCGGAACTGGCCGGGACACCGCAACCCACCCCACCATTTGCTATGCTGTGGCCTCGGCCACGCAGTTTGGGGAGCGCCATGCACAACCGCATCACCACCACCGCCCTATGGGTGGTTTTATCCATCCTCCCGTTTCAGGGGTCGGCGTGGGCCGGGTTGGATGAGGGGTATGCCGCTTACGTGCGGGGTGACTATGCCACAGCGCTCCCTGAGTTTGAGCCATTGGCCGAACAGGGGGATGCTGCTGCCCAGTACAACCTTGGAGTCATGTACGCCAGCGGCGAGGGCGTCCTACAGGACTACGCCAAAGCAGTTGAGTGGTATCGCAAGGCGGCGGAACAGGGGGATGTTACTGCCCAGTACAACCTTGGGATCATATATGACACCGGACAGGGTGTCCCACAGGACTATGCCAAGGCCGCCCTATGGTACCGAAAGGCTGCGGAACAGGGGGATGTTATTGCCCAGAACAACCTTGGATTCATGCACGCCAACGGTCGGGGTGTCCCACAAGACTACGTTCAGGCATATGCGTGGTTGAATATCGCTGCGGATCAGGGGGGTGCCGATGCAAAGAAAGCACGAGACTGGATTGTGCCCCGGATAACCCCCGCCCAACTTGAGCAGGCCCAGGCCCTCTCCCGCGAGTATTTCGAGAAGTACGTGATGCCGTTCCGGTCGGGGGAATAGATTCGCCCCGCCAGCCGAAGCCGACGGGGCGGACACTGCCCAATGGCTACGCTTTGGGCACGGCCTTCAAGGAACCCCGCGCCGGCACCTCCGGGTGCTCTTCCGGGTGGTAATGGGAGTCATAGGTGCCCTGGGCCCCCGGGGCATGGCCACCCTCGTGGAATGGGGGCATCTTTGCAGCCATGCCCTTTGAACCCAGCCAGAATGCCCACAAAATGGCTCCGTAGGTCACCATAACGAATAGGACACTCAGGCTCATGACGGTCGGCGTTATTTCCATTTTTTTCCTCCCACGTTAATAACAAGGGAGGCGGCCTCCGGCCCAACGTGCCGGAAACAGCGCACAGGCGCAAGAGGGCTGCGGCATTCCCTTGCAGACATACCTCGCCCGCCGACATGCATCCTGTAACTGAAACGGCCTGTCGGCCGGGAAGTGGAAACAAATCCCGATAATGGGACTCACTTTCATGAATAGCACCCGGCCCGGACCGGGTCAAGGCGATTGGCAGGTCCGCCGTGGGGACACAGCCAAACCATCGGCATGCTCACCAGCCGAAGCCGACAGGGCCACCGTGAGCCTCCCTTCCCTCACCAGCTTGCTATGCTGTCACCTGGTAATCCCCCCATCCCCCTTGCGGCTGTCCGCGCTGTTGCGCAAGGCCCACGGTGGTGGTAGCGTGATCTCTATAGGGTAATCCCCGCACACAATCGAATTACAGGAGGACTCGCCATGGCACTACAACTTGGTGACACGGTTCCCAATTTCACCCAGGACTCCACCGAGGGGCCGATCAATTTTTATGATTGGATGGAAGGCCAATGGGCGGTACTGTTTTCCCACCCGGCGGACTTCACGCCGGTCTGCACCACGGAGCTGGCGGAGGTGGAGCGGATCAGGTCGGAGTTCAGCCGGCGCGAAGTGAAGGTGATCGCACTGTCGGTGGACCCGCTGGAATCCCACAATGACTGGCTGGGAGACATCGAGGAGACCCAGGGGCAGAAGATCCACTACCCCATTCTGGCCGACGCGAACCGGAAGGTGGCGAACCTGTACGGCATGATCCACCCCAACGCCAGCGACGCCTTCACGGTGCGCTCGGTGTTCGTGATCTCGCCGGACAAAAAACTGCGCCTCAGCTTCACCTATCCGCCCAGCACCGGCCGCAACTTTGCCGAGATCCTGCGGGTCATCGACTCGCTCCAGCTCACCGATCACTACAAGGTGGCGACACCCGCTAACTGGGAGGACGGCGACGACTGCGTCATCGTTCCCGCCCTGACCGATCCGCAGGAGATGAAAGAGCGCTTCCCCAAGGGCTGGAAGGAGCTGAAGCCGTATCTGCGGATGACGCCCCAGCCCAACATATAGGGCGCCGAAAGGCAGGACCGACAGCCGGGCAACGTCAAGGGCCGCCGGGGGAAAGCGGAAAGCGCACCGGGGCGCGGATGCGCACCGCACAACCCGGCGGCCCTACACCGCCCGCCGCCCCTCAATGGCCTTGATCAGGCTCACTTCGTCGGCATATTCCAGGTCCATGCCCACGGGCACGCCGTAGGCGATGGGCCTCAAGTGCCCTCTCCCCCACCGTTTTGCTATGCTGTGGCTTCGGCCACGCAGTTTGGGGGCTCCGTTGAATTAAGTATTGTGTCCCCGGAACTTCGTCTCACCGAATAACAGGTTGGGCAAATAAAGCTGGAGATATAACCTTTGAACTTCGAAGACATCCTAAAAATGTACGGGTTCAATCCGGCCGAATTTCGGGTCGTTCGTCATGGGCATAAAGAAATCGATCCGCTAGACGCCTATCGTAATGACCGGGCTTTATTCGAGGCGTACCAAGCCTTCCAGAGCAAAAGGAAATTCTCCAAAGCAAAGTATATCGGTGTCTTTTCGGCCTATCACGGCACGCAGGCATTGTTCCTCGGTGTGTGGCGCGTCGATGATGAGATCACTCCAAACTGCAATGCGCCTAAATCTCAACGCAACCTCATTACGAGATTTGACTGGGATTTGAATGGGAGCTACTACACTCTGACCGAGATGGAAGAGCTCAAGGATTTGTCCGAGCGCTTGATCATCGAATGGGGTGGATCCACTGTTGCATGGGTGCAAACGATCACCTCAAAACCCGTTGTTGCCATCTTGCCACCCAGTTCCATAATGGAGTTTGAAAGTTACGAAACTACGGTTCTGATGCACGATGACCTCGTGCGGATGATCAGCAACCGGACCAGCAATCACACTTGGTACAACGCGTTGCGATCGGTTAATGGCGTTTATTGCATTACGAACCGGCGCAACGGCCTCAACTACGTTGGCTCCGCTTACGGCAAAAATGGGATTTGGGGCAGGTGGTCAAATTATGCTGAGGATGGTCACGGTGGCAACAAGCTGTTGAAGGAGTTGCTTACGAAAGAACCTGACTCAGTTGATCATTTCCAATTCAGCATCCTGGAAATCCTGTCCGGAACCAGCACGGCGGATGATGCCATTGATAAAGAAACCCTATGGAAGCTGAAACTGGGGTCGAAAATAGGCGGATATAACGACAACTGAAGCAGGTCACCCCTACACCACCCGCCGCCCCTCGATCGCTTTGATCAAACTCACCTCATCCGCATATTCCAGGTCCATGCCCACCGGCACGCCACAGGCGATGCGGGTGGCTTTCCCCCTCATGCCGCCTTTTCCCCGTCGTCAATCAACTCCAGCCGTACCTTTTTTCCCAGCACCCCAGCGGCTTTCATGACCGTATCCAGTTGCACGCTCACCTTGTTTGGGTCGAGCAACCTGTCCAGTTGAGAGCGGCTGGTGTTCATGCGCCGGGCCATTTCCGCTTTGGAAACCTTCTGGGCCTTCATGGCCTGATCGATCTGAAAGGCCAGCACCTTCTTGAGCGCGGCCACTTGCACGGCCTCGTAAATGCCCTCTTCCTGCAAAAACGCGTCAAAACTAGAGCCAATCGCTTTGCTCATGGTTGTACCTCCTTCTTTCTGGCCCGCGCCAGATCAAGCTCGTGCTTTGGCGTGGTGCGCGCCTTCTTGATGAAGCCGTGCAACAGCACCATCTTTTCTTCCGCCACGCAAAAAATCACGCGGGCGATGCGCCCGTTCCGGATGTGGCTGCGTATTTCCCACAACCCACCGCCAAGGGACCGGCAAAGCGGCATGCCCACCGGCCAGCCAAACTCGGCAAGACCAATGGCATGGCCGATGATGTGCCGGTCTTCCTTCGGTATGCCCCGCAGCCACTCCCGCACCGGTTCGGCTCCGGCAGGCGTGCGGTAAAAGGCAGCAGGAAGCTTCCTTATGTCCCCCATCATGTGTACCTCACAAGATACATGGTACCTTTAAAGGTACACAATGTCCAATCTTATCGGCAGGACGGCATATTCCGTTCATCTTCACACAAAAAAAACCGGACAATTCCGGGGGCACAATACTCAACTTGCCAAAAAGGCCAATCTACACCGCCCGCCGCCCCTCAATCGCTTTAATCAAACTCACCTCATCCGCATATTCCAGGTCCATGCCCACCGGCACGCCGTAGGCGATGCGGGTGGCTTCCACGCCCAGCGGCTTGATCTCGCGGGTGATGTACAGGGCCGTGGCCTCCCCTTCCACCGTGGGGCTGGTGGCCAGAATCACCTCTTTCACCTCGCCGTCCTGAAGGCGCGCCAGCAGGCCTTCCACCTTGATGGCGTCCGGCCCCACCGCATCCAGCGGCGACAGCGTGCCCGAAAGCACGTGGTACAGCCCCCGGAACGTGCCGGTATGCTCCACCTGATATAGCGTTCCGGGGTCTTCCACCACCATGATGCGGCTGGTGTCGCGCCGGGGATTGGCGCAAATGTCGCACAGTTCAGCGGCGGAGGCGTTGTTGCAGCGGACGCACAGCCGGGCGTTGGTGCGGGCGTCGATAATCACCTGCCCCAGCTTCACGGCCCGCTCGGGCTCCAGCCGCATGATGGAATAGGCAATGCGCTGGGCACTCTTGCGGCCCACGCCCGAAAGACGCGAGAACTCGTCGATCAGCCCTTCCAGAACGCCTTTTGTTTTCACGCGGGCAGACCTAGAACATGCCGGAGAGCGGGTTACCCATGCCGGGGATGTTCAGCCCCCCGGTCACCTTGGCCATTTCTTCTTCCATGGCCGTCTTGCTCTTGTTCTGGGCTTCGGTGATGGCGGCCAGAATCAAATCCTGCAGCATTTCCACGTCGTCCGGGTCCACCACCTCTTTTTCGATGGCAATGCCGGTGATCTCCTGCTTGCCGTTGGCGGTCACCGTGACCATGCCGCCCCCGGCCGTGGCGGAGACTTCCATTTTGGACGCCTCCTCCTGCATTTTGGCCATCTTTTCCTGCATCTCCTGGGCCTGACGCATGAGCTGGCCCATCATCTTTTTCGACATCGCTATTTCTCTTTATCTAGTTAAATCGGGGTTACGATTCCGGTTTGTGCAGTTCCACCACTTCGCCGCCGAACGTATCGAGCACGTCCTTGACGAACGGCAAATCCATGGCCTTTTCCACCTCGGCCCGATGGGCGGCCTGCTTCTCGGCCTCAAACTCCTGGGCCAGGGTGGTGACGTTTTCGCTGGCCTCTTTGACGGTGGCAAACGACACGCTCATGGGGCGCTTCGCCACCTCGGTGGCCACGCGGGTGATGAACGCATTGTTCTCCTTGCGGCTGACCATGCTGTGCATGACCTCAAAGGCCACCGGATACGCCACCACGATTGCGCTCTCGGAAACCGACTGCAACACCCCCTGCTCCAGATACGCCGCCAACGGCGCGCGCCGGGTGCGGATGTGCTTGACCACGGCAGTCCACACGGCCTTCCCCTCGGCGGTCAACGGCCCCGCAGAAGATGCAACCGACCTTGCGGGCGGCGACCCTGCGGGCGGCATAACCGGAGCCGCTGACGGTCCTGCGGACGGCGTAAATGTCGCCGCTGGCGACCCTGCGGGCGGCGTAATTGTCGCCGCTGGCGCTGGCTCCGGGAAAGTTGGCGCGGCAGGCGCGGGCACTCTATCCGGCTGACCGCCCATCTCGTAATCCGCCGGAATTTCCTCCGCCATCTCATCGAATAACGGCATGGATGGCGACCCTGCGGGCGGCACCCCTGCGGGCGGCGTAAACGGAGCCGCTTTCGCGGGCTCCGGGGCGGGCGGCGCGGCCTGTTGTACGGGTTCCGGCTGGGCGGGCGCTTGCGCCACCGGCTGCGGGGCGGCCTGAACCGGTGCAGATTGCACCACCGGCTGCGGCGGCACGGATGCACCCGCCTCTGCGGCCAGCGGCATGGGGGCGGACTGTGGCTCCGGCGCGGGAGCGGCGGCTTCGGGCGGAGCCGGAGTGGGCACTTCCACCGGCGGGGTGGGCACCTCCGAGGGCGGTGCGGGTTCCTCGGCGGGGGGCGTGGTCGGCTGCTCATCCGGCTTTTCGTCCGGTTCCTCCTGCGGTTTTTCGTCCGGCTCCTCCTGCGACCGTTCCATCTGCACCGATGCAGCCTGAACCGGGGCGGCCACTTCCCCCGCGGGCGCTACGATCGGCGTGGGCGCCACCGGGTCCGGGGCGGCTTCGGCCACGGCGGGGCTCGTGCTGCGGGGGGGCAGGTCGGCGGACGCGCGGCGGATAGCGGGTTGGCCTTCGGCCACGGCATCCATGCGGGCGATCAGTTCGGAAAGATCGGTCAACTCCATCGCGTGGCAGGCGCGCACCAGCGCGGCTTCCAGCACAAAGCCGGGGTTCAGCGCCCGGCGGCAGCGCTCCTGGGCGTCGGAAAGCAGGGCCAGGACCTGTTCCAGCACTTCCCTGGGGGCGGCCAACGCCTGTTTTGCAATCTCGGCAATGTCATCCCCCGAAAGGTCCATCAACGCTTCCGGATTTTTGGTGACCTTGCAGACCAGCATGTTGCGGAAATGCTCCACCAGTTGCGCCGCCAACGTTTGCAGATCGTGCCCCCGGCCCACCAGGTTTTTCAACCGAATCAGGGCCGAGGCCGCGTCTCGATACAAAATATCGTCGGCGAAAGCGGTCAGAGTGGGCTGGCCCGCCACGCCCAGCATCAGGGTCACATCGTCGTCCGTCAGCGCACCGCCGCCAAAGCTGACGGCCTGATCGAACAGCGAAAGCGCGTCTCTCAGCGACCCGTCGGCGGTGCGGGCCACCAGCCCCAATGCGGTGCGCGGCGCGGTAATGCCGTCGGTTTCCGCCAGAGAAGTCAGGTGGCCGATGATCTCTTCCCGCGATACCCGGCGGAAGGCGTGCTGCTGGCAGCGGGACAGGATGGTTTGCGGAATCTTGTGGGTTTCGGTGGTGGCGAAGATGAACACCGCATGCTCGGGCGGCTCCTCCAGGGTTTTTAACAGCGCGTTGAACGCCTGGGTGGAGAGCATGTGGACTTCATCAATAATATAAATCTTGTAGCGGCAGGCCAGCGGGCGGTAGCGGATGTTGTCGGAAAGCTCGCGGATATTGTCCACGCTGTTGTTGGACGCCCCGTCAATCTCCATCACGTCGGCAGAGTGGCCGTCGGTCACCTGTTTGCAGTGTTCGCACTGGTTGCACGGCTCGGTGGCGGGGCCGTTTTCGCAGTTGAGGGCTTTGGCGAAGATCCGCGCCACGGTGGTCTTGCCCACCCCGCGAATGCCGGAGAACAGATAGGCATGGGCCACGCGCCCGGCGGAAATGGCGTTGGTAAGGGTACGCACAATGTGCCCCTGCCCCACCACCTGGGAAAAAGCCTGGGGCCGGTACTTGCGGGCGGAAACCTGATAGTTCATAAGCTCATCTTTTGTATTGTCTGCGCCTGCTCCCTCTCCCCCCTGCGGGAGAGGGCCGGGGTGAGGGGGAAAGTTCCCTGCCGATGCCGGAATGCCAGCCGCCACGAACACCGGCAGTGGACGCCCAGAACCATCCGCAGGCCGGTTCCCTGCACGAATACCGCTGTGGACCGCGTCCACAAGACAAGGCGGAGTGAGGGGCCAGGTGATCCTGCAGCACACCGGGAAACCCGTTGCCGCTGCTTCCTTCCGGACCTGACGGAGTTGGCGAGCACCGATTGCACAGGGCCCAACCCCTCACGCCGCCCGGTCTTGCCGTGAACGGCCACACCCCAAAGGGGGCGCGGCTGCCGTGGATATGACGAACCGGGAACGGAGGCTATTGTACCCTATGACTGGCCGGGATTTCTTAGAAAAATTGGAGGGGAGCGGCGTTGGATTTTTTCAACTCCGGGCCTCAACTTGCCGATATATCAGGAAAGGACCAAAGGCACCACGATGAGCACCCAACCAAACAAACCGACCGGCAATTCAAAAGTCGCATGTCGACGCGGTGCGGTGCGTGTTCCCGTTCGGGCAACGGTGACTGCCGCAAACAGTAACCGAGCCGTGCAGGGCCGGATCGCCAACCTGAGCATCACCGGCATCTATGTGGAGTCTGACAAGCATTTCGCCGATGGGGATGCCGTGTTGGTGGAACTGTGCATTTCCAAGCTGGACGCCGTATACGACATTGCCGTGGGCGGCACCGTTGTCCGCAATGACGGAAAAGGGATGGGCATCCAGTTCAACCGCCTCTCCGGCCCCAGCCGCTCCCAGATCGAAGACCTGGTCGAACGACTCCAGTAGACGGCGCCGTTCCGCTACGTCCGGGTTTTTTAGAAAAACAAAGAGAGGGGGCTACACCGGTTCAGGTTCAGAGGTGCGCCTGTACACCGTCACCAGTTCCGCCAGCACCGGATTGGCGGCCACGGTCTCCTGATCAAACTGAATGCCCAAGCCATGGGTTTGATAATGAACTACCCAGCCAAGCAGTTCCAGATGGTACGGCTGAGAGCTGTAGCGGGTGTCAAGCTCGATGCAAACCTCGGTATCGTCGGGCAGCGGTTCGTGGGTCTCCACAAACATGCCGGTGACGGAAAAGCGGGAAACCCAGCCTTGTATGGTTATCGAGTGGCTTATTGTGGACAGTGTGACCCGGATCCCCCGTGCCGGAACCTCCGCGCGTTCCGGCCTTGTGGTCGGGGTGGAAGCAGGCATTTTTGGGCGCTTTCGCATATTCTCTTTCCCATTGAGCCCTCTCCTGCAAGCCCCACCCGCTGTCTACATCACCTCAGCTTCCCCTCGGTCATTTTGACGGCAAACTTTAATTAAGTCGGAACCGGGGTCGATTTTTTTAATTTCGGGGCCGCACGGGGGCGTTATCCAGAATCAAACCGGTCCCGGTAGCGTCCGTAGAACCACTTCATGAAGAGGGGCGGCAATATCGTGGTAAACGCAATGACCATCACCATGCCCGCATACACCTCATTCGAAAAAACGCCACTCTCCCTGCCCAGTTCGGCAAAAATCAGCCCCACCTCCCCCCGGGGCATCATGGCCGCGCCGATGGCGCACCGCACGTGCCACGGCTCGTCGATGAAAAATACCCCGGCGCACTTCCCGGCCATCGCCACAAAAAACAGCAGGATGGAGAACGTCCAGATAAAGGTGGAACCCCAATGGATATCACGCAGGTGCAGGGACAGTCCGACCATCACAAAGAAGATGGGTGTAAACAGATGGATGATGGGCCGCATCTGTCCTTCGATGCGCTCCGCGAATGCGGTATCGGTGCGGAAAGCCACGCCAAGGGGAAAGAAAAAGCGGCGCGACAGGGCCAGCCCCGCGGCAAAGCCACCCAGCAGTTCCGGTGCCCCGACCTCATGCGCCAACCATGCAAAAAACAGCACGAGCGAAATCACGGTGGTCGGAATCAGGCCGGGGGTTTCAGTGACCGCGTCGAAATGCTTGATAATCAGCGAGATCAATTTGGCCGCCAGCGGCGCCAGCAGGAAGAACGCCCCCACAAACACCAGCACCTTGCCCGCATTGACCAGGCTGATGCCGCCGCCGGTGGCAAACTCGTAGAGCAGGGCCAGCAACACCACGCCCAGCACATCGTCCAGCACCGCAGCGCCCAGCACCACCTGGCCCTCGTGAGAATTGTTGCGTTTAAGGTCCACCAGCACCCGGATGGTAATGCCGATGCTGGTGGCGGTGAGGGTGCCGCCGATAAACAGCGAGATCAGCAGCGACAGGCCAAACCCCCAATAGCCCAGGGCGAACCCCAACACAAACGGCAGCACAAACCCGGCCAGGGCGACCGTGAAGGCCTTCCTTCCGGCCCGTATCAGCCGTCTGGCATCGGTTTCCAGCCCCACCTCGAACAGGAGCAGGATGATGCCGATTTCCGCCAGCAGTTTGATGGCCTGCCCCGGCTCAATCCAGCCCAGCAGGCTGGGGCCCAGGAACACCCCGGCGAACAGCTCGCCGATCACCGAAGGCGCGTGCATGCGGGTGGCCAGTTCCGCAAACACCCGAGCAGTCAGCAAGATAATCAGCAGGGACAGAAGCTGTGTATGCAGGTCCGGCATGGCCTTACTTAATCACAGGCCCGATGCGTAAGCCAAGCGGCGCGGGCGGCAATGACGAAAATGGGATAGGCAGCCACTTCAACCGCCTATCCCCTCCCACCCGCGCCCAGGTGGAAGACCTGGTGGAGCGGCTGCAGACGGATTAGCTGGTTGTTGTGGTGGGGGGGTTGGCAGGGGGGACACCACGCCTTTACAGGCCAGGGCTCAACGGTTGTGGTCCCGCTCCGGCAACCGGGCCGTCCAGCCCCGTTTCACCTTGTTTTCGCAATCATATCGGCCGCCATCTTCCGGAGCCGCTCGATCTTGACCGGTTTGGTCAATATACCCACCCCGTCCATGCCCTCCGTGGATGACAGGACTTCCTCCAGTGATACGCCGGTAACAAAAATCACAGGCACGTCCGGTCGCACCTTGCGAATGCGGCGGGCGGCTTTCAGCCCGCCAACATTCGGCATGTACAGATCCAGCATAACCAGTGAGATATCCGCCTGATGATCGTTGAATTCCCGTATGGCGGCCTTGCCATCGATGGCCTCGATCACCGCATACCCGAATTTTTCCAGAACTTGCTTATACAACTGCCGGTTCATGGAATCGTCGTCGGCAATCAGAACCGTACCGGATTCACCTTTCCCGACCGGATGCTCCGGGGAGGCTCCGGCGGGTGTCGGACCCGGGTCGCCGGACCGGGCCTTCTGAATTTCCACCTCCAGGGCGGAGCGGGCCAGACTATAGGCATTTTCCAGGCGGTCAATGAGCGAATGGGCGGCCGTAATACCCCCGGCTTTGCCCACCGACTCCAGCATGCTGAAACACCCGGCAAGGTCGTTCGCCCCCAGCGTCTTACTGCTGGACCTGAGTGTATGGGCAATATAGGTGACCGTGTCATTGTCTCCCCGCTCCACCGCCCCGCGCAGTTCGTCCATGCGGGAACTGGAATCGGCCAGAAAGATACCAATCAGATTGACCAGCAGTTCCGAGCCACCGATTCTCTTTATGGACCGGATCTGATCCAGGGCGGTCTGGTCGAGCATCGCCGGCGTGGGTGGTGCATCAAAGGAGAGCGGGGAAGGTGTACCCGTGGGGGACGGGTCGGCAGATAACCATCGGTAAACCCCTTCGGATAGCACTTCAAACGTGAACGGTTTGCTCAGGTAATCGTCCATGCCCGCCTCCAGGCACCGCTCCCGGTCCCCTTTCATGGCGTGGGCGGTCACGGCAACAATGTATGAACGCCGTGGCGGTCTGAAATCCTTTTCCAGTTCCCGGATCGCCGCCGTGGTCTGGAACCCGTCCATCACCGGCATCTGACAATCCATCAGGATCAGGTCGTAAGCCTCCTTGCGCACCGCATCGACCGCCTCCTCGCCGTTTTCCGCGGTGAGGATGTGGCACCCCAGTTTCATCAGCATCGCCTGTGCCAATTTCAGGTTGATCGGATTGTCCTCTACCAGCAGTACCCGTGCGTCGGTCAGGGATGGGGCTTCCGGCAGGTCGTCCTTCTGCACATTGACAGAAAGATCGCCCCCGGCGGCAAGCACCCTTTCGATGCTTTGCAGCAGCACCCCTTTGAGAACCGGTTTGTTGACCACTTCCGGCATACCGCTTTTCCGCACCGTTTCGGGAGAATATTCCGGTTCCCGGGAACTCAGAATCAGCAGGCGGGTTTCCTGAAAGCGGGAGTCGGCCCGCACCGCACCGGCAAGTTCCAGGCCGTCCATGTCCGGCATCTGCAAGTCCAGCAGCGCCAGCGCGTACGGCTCCTTTTCCGCGGCTTCGCCAAGCAGGCGCAACGCGGCCTCGCCATCCGCCGCGGTATCCACCCGTGCCCCCCAGGAGGAAAGGTGCCCGGACAGGATGCGGCGGCTGTTTTCGTTGTCATCCACCACCAGTACACGGGTTTCGGAAAGGTTCGCCGGTGCCGGTGCGGCTTTGATCTCCTGCCCGATCTCAAACGGGCAGGTAAACCAGAATATCGTCCCCCCACCCTTTTTGCCCTGCACTCCGATGGTACCGCCCATCAACTCGACCAACTGCCTGGAGATGGCAAGGCCCAAGCCGGTCCCGCCATATTTCCTTGTGGTGGATCCGTCCGCCTGGGAAAAGGAATCGAAGATGCGGGTCCGCTGCTTCGGATCGATTCCAATACCCGTATCGGCCACCTCGAAGCGGATGGAAGCACGGTGTTTGTCTATCTTCTCGGGCGTAAGCCGCACCGCCACTTCACCCCGCCTGGTAAACTTGACCGCATTGCCCACCAGGTTGATCAGCACCTGCCCCAGCCGCTGGGCGTCTCCCTTGAGTGCAATGGGCAGTTCGTCCGGCAAGTCGAGGGTCATTTCCAGCCCCTTCCCGGAGGCCTCCTCGGCCAGCAGGCTGATCACTTTTTCAACGGCCTCCCGCAGGTTGAAATCGCGGTGATCCAGGTGCATCTTGCCGGCTTCGATCCTGGAAAAATCGAGGATGTCATTGATGACGGTCAGGAGCGATTTGCCGGACTGATAGGCATTGTGGGCAAGCTCGGTCTGCTGCGGATCAAGTCCCGACTCCAGCAACAGTTCGGTCATGCCGAGCACGCCGCTCATGGGGGTACGGATTTCATGGCTCATGTTGGCCAGGAACTGGCTCTTGGATCTGGACGCCTCTTCGGCGGCTTCCTTTGCGTGGGCTAGGTCTTCCACCGTGTGCCGCAGGTCGGCGGTACGTTCTTCCACTTCCGCTTCAAGCCGTTCCCGGTGCCGTCGGAGTTCCGACTCCCGTTCCTGGAGCCGGTCCAGCATCTCGTTAAAACTGTCGGTCAGTTCACCAACCTCGTCGCCGCTGGAGCGCGGACAGCGGGCGGTGGTGGCCTCCTCTTCTTCGGATATCCGCCTTGCCACCCGGGTCAGGGCCAGAATGGGACCGGAGAGGGTGCGCCCAAACCACCTCGCCAGCAAATAAGCCGACAGGAATGCCAAAAGGAGCACAATGGCGGAAATCCCCAACACCCCCTGCAGGTGGTCATTCAGGTCCGCCAGGTCCGCCATGATGTAAAGGGTACCGACGGCTTCCCCGCCCAGGGTGACCGGCTGGCATACGACAATGTAATCGGAGCCTACGTAATCCCCTTCGCACGGGCGGTGGGACACCAGTTGCTCAATGACCCGGTCCGGGGCGCCTTCAACCGCGTAGGCGGCGTATGGAGTATCACCCTGGGTGAAAATCGCCGACCCGATCAGGCCGGGAGTGGCCCCCAGCGCTGCCATGGTTTCCCGCACGGATTCCGGGTCGTCGAATACGATGGCGGTGGCGGTGTCCAGCGCCGTCACCGCCGCCAGATTGGTGAGGCTGTCCACCCTGGCCTGGCGAAACGAGTAAACGTCGTGCACCATCAGGGCGACGGTCGCCGGGAACACGATCACCAAAGCGGTCAGCATGATGACGGCGCTGAGTTTGCGGCGGATGGACAGGTTGGACAGACGCATGCTCACCGCCCCCCCGCGCTGGAGCCGCCACGCAGGGCATGAGCCAGTTTCAGTAGCCGGGAGCTGAGTTGGATGCCGCTGGCCCGGGCCGCTTCCATGTCGATGATGAAGCGGACCTTGTTCTGGTCCGCCAGAATCAGCTCGATAATGCCGCCCTGTCCCGCAAAGCCGGCATCGGCGCTGACCGTCAGCACGTGGTGGGTACGGCTTTCCGCAAAGATGCGGGGGTAGCGATCGCGCTCCGACGGACCCACCACCAGGGCATGGCAACGGCCGATCTCTTCCGGGCCGCCGATGGGCACCACCGTCACCGCCCGGCCGTGGGCGGGCTTTCCCTCCATCGCCTGCAGCGCCGAACGGAACGAAACGTCCCCCAGAATGCACTGGATGATCGACTCCCGGCCGTCCGGGAGCGACGCCGGGGGCCAGGTGGTGAGCTTGATGAAATTGTAGGTGAACGCCGCCTTGACCTGGTGCTCGCGCACCGTCCCGTCTTCCGCCCATGCTGCGGATGCTGACGACAGGAAAATCAGCAACCCGGATAGGAGGACACGCCCTTTTTCCATCGGTTTCAGTGTGTCCACGTCGCCTGTACGAAAATGGTACGCGGCACCTGGCTCGAGCCCACGTCGTCGGCGACGAACTCGGGATGGCGGTCATCGAGCAGGTTACGCCCCACCAGGCTCACTTCCACCCGCGGCCGGGGATGCCAGCCCAGGCGCAGATCCAGCCGGGTGTTGGACGGCACGCCAACGCCGGACAACCGCGTGGTGTGATACACGGCGCCGTCCAGTTCCAGCCTGCGGGCAATATCCCACTCCGAACGCAACAACACCTGGTGCTCCGGGTTGCTTCGCTCCACCTGGCGGTTGGCGCCGATATCGTTGCTGCCCGCAAGCTCCAGGTTCATCTCCAGCCAGGCGTAGCCAAAGTGCAGGCGCCAGTGCTCAAAAGCCTGCCAGCTGCTGTTGGCCTCAAAGCCGTAAGTCTCGCCCCTCATGCGGTTGTCAAACGTCAGCGTGGTGACCGAATGGGGCGGAGCCGGAACGGCTTCCACGGCAATAAAACCGGATTCCCGCGTGGTCAGATGATCGTACACGTTGACAAATGCCGCCAGATCCACAGACAGGTCATGGGTCGGTCGCCCCCGGTAGCCCAGTTCGAATGCTGTAAGCTCCTCCGCAACCAGAGCCGGGTTGCCGAAAATGGATACCAGCGTGGGGCCGGGCCCACCGGTGACGTTGATACGGATGTTGGTATCGGAGCGGGACGGGGTGCGCACGGCGCGCGAAACGCCGCCCCAAAGGGAGTGCGCATCGGCCGCCCGCCACAGAAAGCGGGCGCTCGGCTGGTACTCCTCTCCGGAATAATCGTTGCGCTCCAGCTTGGCGCCAAGCGTCACGGTCACCTTTTCCCCCAGGCGGATCCGGTCCTGCACGAAGGCGCTCCACAGGTCGATGGCCTCATCTTCATCGGGAGTGAGCGCCACGGTAAAGGAGTTGCGGACTTTGTCCTGAATGCGGCGGTAGCCGCCCCCCCAGGCAAGCTCGTGCCGTCCACCGCCGGGGAAGTTGTGCTGAAAGTCCAGGTCGAGGGTGTCCAGGGTCTGTCCCAGGGTGGCGTCACTGCGGCGGTTGCTGTCGTAATAGGTCTGAAGGCTCCACACCGCCCCGGAGGCGGCCCGCCGGGTCCAGCGGGCCAGCAGGTTGCCGCCGCTTACTTTTGCCGTATCGGCCGTTGCGCTGAAATACGGCGGCGCCAGGCTGCTGGAAAAGACGGTCTGTCCCGAATCGCCCTGGTAAATGTCGCCCTGCACGGTCATCGTGCTGCCCCCGGGTCGCTCCCGGTCGATGCGAAAGCCGCCCCGTAGCGCGTCCCATTCGTCCGGCGATTCGGCGCCTGTGGCGGTTTCAAAGCCGTCGCGGTCGAAATATTTTATCCAGGTGCGAAAGTGGCCCTGTCCCAGCGCGCCGCCGTAACGGGCGGCGCCTGAGCGCTCGTGGCTGCCCGCTCCAACGCTCACCAGCGTACCGGTGGTGTCTTTGGAAGATCGGGTGATGATGTTGATAATGCCGTTGACGGCATTGGCGCCCCACAGGGTACCGCCCGGCCCGCGGATGACCTCGATCCGCTCCACGTCTTCCAGCAGGGTGTCCTGCACATCCCAGTAGATGCCGGAAAACAGCGGCGTGTACAGGGTGCGCCCATCCATCAGCACCAGCAATTTGTTGGCCAGACGGCTGTTGAAGCCGCGTATGGAGATGGCCCACTTGTTGGCGTCGATCTGCGCCACCTGCACGCCGGGCGCCATGCGCAGCGCTTCCGGAATACTCGTCGCGCCCGCGCGCCGTATATCCTCGCGGGTGATGACAAACGCCGCCGCGGCGGTTTCCTGCAACGATTCGGGAGTCTTGGTGACCGAGAACACCTCGATGTTGATCAGTTCTTCAATGCTGAGGTCAAGTAAGTCTCTGGATTGGGCATGGCCGGGGTTCCCGGCTGCCACCAGGCATAGAGAAAATAATAGCGCACGCCAGCGCCACCGCCTTCCCGAAACCGGGGCCCCATTACACAAAGGAACCATCCGCCTCTCCTCCCTCGCTGCAAGACAAGATACGTCCCATGCCCTGTTTTAACAAATACTACTGTAATTGGTATGGGATTAGGAAATTCAGGGGGGCGGGGCCTTTACGGAGCACGGGGTTACGTGTCTTGTCCCCGGAGTCCCGGAATGATAAAAAAGGGATGGGCATCCAGGTCAACCGCCTCAGTGGCATCGGCCTCACCGCGCTGGTGCTGGCCATTCTGACCGGGGTCAGGTATCTGGAGCAGATGATCCTGGGGCCGTGCGTGGTGGGCGCGGTGGATCTGGCGTTCACGCCCGACGGAGGCCGGGCGGAGATAGCCCTGCGCGCCATTTTAGACCGGTACGGCATCGACGACACCGCCTACCGCTTTACCGACCTGAAGGGCAAGGAACGCAGCCTGTCGCTGCGCTACTGTCACGTGCACCGGCACCATCGGGGCATCACCGCCGAACTGTCCGCCCACCCGTCGGTGCTGCGGGTGGGGACCCCAGCGGCGGCGTGATCCGAACGCGGCGCGAACCCCTTTCATAAAACCCGAATTTTTTCCCGCTGCGGCGGTTTTGTTCAACTCTTCTCATCGACTGACCGATATGCCAAACAGGGGTCATAAGGAGCGATGATGGACACCAGACCAGACGAACCGGACGAATCAGCCGTTGTTACAGGAACCCGTGACCGCCGTGGTGCGGTGCGTGTCCCGGTTCGGGCAACGGTTTCCGCCGTAAAACGGGACAGGGTGGTGAACGGCAGGATCGCCGACTTGAGCGTCACCGGCATCTTTGTCAATTGTGAAAAAAGCTTTGACGTGGGTGAGGCCGTATTAATCGAAATGTGCATCTCGGAGCTGGACGCCATATACGACATCATTGTGGGCGGCACCGTTGCCCGCAATGACGAAAAAGGGATGGGCATCCACTTCAACAGCCTCAGCGGCATCAGCCGCACCCAGATCGCAGACCTGGTCGAACGCCTCAACAAGTAGACCCGTGCGCGAACCGCCCCACCCCGCTTTAAGCAGGGTTTTTGAACTCCCCTCCCCGGCTGGCCGATATGCCAGACAGGAGTCACAGGCGCACGGATGAACAACAGACCGGACAAACACAGCTTCGTTTCAGGAACGCATGACTGGCGGGGTGCGGTTCGCGTTCCGGTTCGGGCAACAATTTCCGCCGTAAAACGGGACAAGGAAGTGAACGGCCAGATTGCCGACTTGAGCATCACCGGCATCTTTGTCGATTGGGAAAAATGCTTTGACGTGGGTGAGGCCGTATTAATCAAAATGTGCATCGCCGAGGGGGGCTCCCTGTACGACATCATTGTGCACGGCACCGTTGTCCGTCATTCCGAAAATGGCATGGGCATCCAGTTCGACAACCTGAACCGCATCAGCCGCGACCAGATCAAGGGACTGGTCGAGCGCCTCCAATAGACCGCCGTCCCGCCCCTGCCCGACCCGCTTGAGCCTGCGGCACAAAAAACCCGTTGCCACGGCGCCTTTACCGACCTGGGTTTAAAGATTGTGTTCCCGGAGTTCCGTGCGCGGTTAAACCAGATAACGGAGAATGGCGACGTAATGGCTGACGCTGCCGGCCAGCACGAACAGATGCCAAATGCCGTGGAAGTGTTTTATGCGCGTGCCGAACGCAAAAAAGACGACGCCGACCGTGTAGAAGAGTCCGCCCGCAAGCAGCCACAAGAACGCCGGAAATGGCAAGGCGTGGAGCAGCGGCTTGATGGCGATCACGCACAGCCAACCCATGGCCAGGTAAATGATGACCGGCAGGACGGCGCGCCGTTTTTCCCGTGACGAATCCAGCAGCACCCCGGCCACTGCCAATCCCCAGATGACCCCAAAAATTGTCCACCCCACCGCGCCGCGCAGGGTAATGAGGGTGAAAGGCGTGTAGGTGCCGGCGATCAACAGGTAAATCGCCAGACGGTCCAGCCGCCGGAACAGCGCCTTGTATTTTCCGCGCGTGACGTGGTACAGCGTGGCGCCCAGATACAACAGAACCAGTGTGGTGCCGTACACGCTCAGGCTGACGATCTTCCACGGGTCGCCCTGGCGCGCGACCAGCACCACCAGCACCGTCATACCCGCCAGTGCGGCAACCATGCCGATCGCGGCACTGATGGTGTTGAAACGCTCGCCCTTGTGCATACATCAATCCCTCGATGCAGCCTGGGCTGCGACCGATCCGCTCCATCGTGGTGGTCAAAATACCGTCACGACGATGCGGTGAAACCTGCACCTTCTCCCCTCCCCGCGCACCCGGAGTACAAGTATCAATCAATCCATCAAGTCGTATCAATCACCTTACGCTTTTCTCCGAAACCGGCTTCCCGTACCACTCCAGATAGACCCGCGCCCGCGCTGTCCCCGGAATTCCCCTTCTACCGCCTGTCCGGCCCCAGCCGCTCCCAGGTGGAAGACCTGGTCGAACGACTCCAACAGGCAGGCTAACCTTCGTACCGTAGTTTTGGCGGGGGGAGGGTTGGCGCTGCGCCCTTAAAGAAGCGGCTCAGCCGGTCCCCTTGCAGTTGCACAAGGTTCTCAGATAACTGACCAGTTCGTGGATCTCCGCGTCGGTCAGCACCGAGTTCCACGCCGGCATCAGCGGGCTGGAGGCGACGGAAGCGCCGCCGTGCTTGATGGCCTTGAAGATGCGCTGGTCAGACAGGCCGCTCATGGTCACCCGGTTAGTGTGGTCCCGGGGATTGACCGGCATGTCGCGCACGTTCACCCCGTTGCCCGTTCCGGCCATCCCGTGGCACTGCCAACAATAGGTCTGATAGTTCATCTCTGCCTCGGCCGCCCGGGCGGAGGCGGGCGCCAGCCAACCCAGGGCCAGCAACACCGCGATCCCTCCCACGGTCGCTAGGGTCTTCATGGGTCCACCTTTGCCGCGATGATTTCCATCTTTGCCGCGATGATTTCCATGTATCGAACGAACCGGTTCAGGTCCCTCTCATTCAGGTTCGGATTGGGCATCCATATCCTGGGGTCCACCCCCTGGGGATTGCGCATGTAGGCGTACAGATATTCAGGGGTAAGGCGGTTGGCCGCCGTATACAGTTCGGGGCCGGAAAGGCCGCCATAGCCGGGGCTGGACATGTGGCAGGAGATGCAGCCCTTGAATTTATCGAACATCAAGTCTCCCATCATCGGGCTAAGCCGAACCTTCTTTACCGGCACCCCGGCAACAAACTCCGCCATGGCCTGCCGTTCCATCAGTGCGGTGGTGACATTCTCCGCTTCCGGCGGCTCCAGCCGGACGTGTTCCGTCAGGCCGTCCGGGTCCACCACATCCCACTTGTCCGTGGACCGGGTGTGATGGCCGTAGAACATCCCCGCCGGGCGGATCCGGGTGGGTGCCTGCAGCCACGCCACCAGCCACTCGGGCCGGTATTTGTTTCCCGCGTAGAACAGGTCCGGCCCCTTCCGGTCACGAATATCCTCCACCGTATCGGGGGCAGGTCCGGCCAGGTTGTGGCACGTGGCACAACGGTCATTTAACAGGGTGTTTCCCGGCAGTTCGGCACCCGAGGCGGCGCTCGCCCACAACAACATACAGATAAGAATCCCGCGGAACACCCGGGGGGCTGGGAACGACGGCATGAAACGGCCTCCGACTCAGGGGGGAAACAGGTTGTCCCAGTGTAGTTACCCTCCCGTTCCCGGTCCTTGATTCAAATCAAGAGAGCGATCTTTTTTTGTGTCCCCGGAATTCTTGCGGAATTCTCAATCACAGCCTCCCCCGTTCGCCCTGAAGTCCTGAACCTGTCAAAGGATCGAAGGGTTCTTTTATGCGGCCAGCGGGTCGATGCGCTCCAGTGTTTCGGCCAGTGCATCCTGGGCGATTTCCAGATCGTACTTGGCCTGCAACGCCAGCCAGATGCCGGGAGACACGCCAAAGAAGCGGCTCAAACGCAGATCGGTATCCGCCGTAACAGCGCGTTTGCCGTGAATGATCGCGCTGATGCGCGTCTGGGGTACACCGATGGCCTTTGCCAATCGGTAAGGGGTGATTTCCATCGGGATCAGGAAATCCTCTTGTAGTACGTCGCCCGGATGGGTGGGCGGGATTGTGGTGTGGGCCATGCTTTTTGTTCCTGTCCGTGCTTTTTAGTGGTAATCGACAATGGCTACCTCGTGTGCGTCCTGCCCTTTCCATGTAAAGCAGATACGCCATTGATCGTTAACCCGTATGCTGTGTTGCCCTCTACGGTCGCGATATAACTTTTCGAGGCGGTTAGACTGAGGAAATCTCAAATCTTTCAGTTCCACAGCATTATCGAGCTGAATCAGACGCATCAAAGCTCTCTGAACAACTTGCTTGGGAATTCTCCTTGGAGTTTTACCATTTGCGATCTGCTCAGTGAATTCAAGAAGAGAGAGCCTGCGCTTACCGTGGAGACAATCAATCTGGAAGCTGACCAGGCCAATCTTCCTCAATTAGAATTGAACCTAAGGCTTAGTAGCTTCTATT
>CBDUXI010000022.1:0-32871 GCA_965371175.1 uncultured bacterium | reverse complement strand
ACCCAGTCCAGATTGTGCTGGATCACCCGGCTGTTGATCAGCCCCCGGGCATGCAGCACCACCCCGGCGCGGAGCAACTCCACCGGTTCCGCCACTTCCGACGGCTGGGTAAAGCGGCGCAACTGGGAAAGGACCGCGATCGGGTCCAGAAACCCGTGCGCTCGCGCGATGCGGCGTATGAAGAATTTCCATGGAAGCCAGCCGAGACGCATGGTCTCCTCCTTCTCTTCCAGGGCAGGCTCTCCGCCACTACCTCCCTCTACTTTGATTTTAGCCGGTGTTTGAAAAAGCTGCCGCCTGGTCTGGCCGGTTCAGGCGATTTTGAGTGGGGCATAACGCCCCGTTTCCGGTTTATGGCAACAGGCCAAGCTGACTCAGGGCATCCGGTAACTGGTCGAAACGGTCGATGAGCGCATCCGGATTCAGGGTGCCTACCGGCTCCCGGCTGTACCCGAATGTCACCAGAATCACCGGGATGCCCACGGCCCGTGCCACCCCCAGGTCGGCGGCGGAATCGCCAATCATGACCGCATGGGCAGGTGCAATACCCATCTGTTTCAGGCATGCCTCAAGCGGCATGGGGTGTGGTTTTTTTTCGCGGGTGCTGTCGCCCCCCACCACGGCCTGAAAGCGGTCGTTCAGGCGCAGCGCCCGGATGATCTGCCGGGTGAGGGCGAGCGGCTTGTTGGTGCAGATACCGTGGGAAAAGCCTTGTGCAGAAAGGCTGTCCAGCACTTCCGGGATGCCGGGGAACGGCACCGTCTCGTTCGTGGCGCAGGCGCCGTACAGTGCCATGAAGCGGTCCGCATATGGCCGTAACTGATCATCCGCAAGGGGGGTGCCCGCAGCCTCAAACCCTTGGGCCACCAGCCGTTTGACGCCGCCGCCGATCATGTTTCGGGTTTCGGCCACGGTGGGGCCGGGCAGGCCGGATTCGGCCAGCAACTCCCCCAGTGCCGCCGCCAGATCCGGGGCGCTATCGACCAGCGTGCCGTCCAGGTCCCAGACGATGGCCCGCCTGGAACGGTTTTTTTCGTTTGTGGGCAACGGCATGGCCCCTGCGGGCGGGTTTCAGGCCAGCCGCTTGCGGCAGGCGTCAGCCACCGCCTTCGGGGTGATGCCGAAATGCTCAAACAGGTCTCCGGCGGGTGCCGAGGCTCCGAAGCCGGTCATGCCCACGAACGTGTCGTCTGCGCCCAGCCAGCGGTACCAACTGTCAGCCACTGCCGCTTCCACCGCCACTTTTGGGGTATCGCCCAGCACCTGTGTTTGGTAGGCCGCGCTCTGTGCGGCAAACAGCTCCATGCACGGCATGGAGACCACCGCCGCGCGGGTGCCTTCCCCCGCAAGAATTTCTGCGGCCTGCATGGCCGTATCCACCTCGGAGCCGGTGGCAAGCAGGGTGATGTCGCGCGGACCTTCCGGCTCGGACAGCACATATGCGCCCTTGGCTGCACGGTTTTCATCCGTGTGCCCGGTACGCAGGGTGGGCAGCCCCTGCCGGGTCAGGCACAGGATCGACGGCCCGCTGTGCTGCTCCAGGGCAGACTGCCAGCACTCGGCCATCTCTACCGCGTCCGCCGGGCGGAACACCAGTACGTTGGGCATGACCCTGAGCGAGGCCATGTGCTCCACCGGCTGGTGGGTGGGACCGTCTTCGCCCAGGCCGATGGAGTCGTGGGTCATCACGTGGATGACCCGGATACCCATGAGCGCCGCCAGCCGGATTGCCGGGCGGCAGTAATCGGCAAACACCAGGAACGTGCCGGAAAACGGGATAAACCCGCCGTGCAGGGCCATGCCGTTCATGGCGGCGGCCATGCCGTGCTCCCGCACCCCGTAGTGGATGTAGGTGCCGTCCATTTGATCGGCGGATACGGCTACGTCGCGCTTGGTGATAGTGCCATTGGAGCCGGTCAGGTCGGCGGAGCCGCCAATCATGTACGGCACCACCCCGGTAAGGATCTCCAGCACTTTTTGCGACGACTGGCGGGTGGCCAGCTTGGGTTTTTCTGTAGAAAATTTCTTTTTGATATCAATCACCGCTGCGGCCAGATTGTCGGGCAGGGCGCCTGCCGTGGTGTCGATGAAAGATTTTTTGGCATCGGCGGCGTTCAGGCGTGCGGTCCACGCCTCCCGTGCCGCTTTTCCCCGGCTTCCGGCTGCGCGCCATGTGGACAGAATATCGTCCGGAATCTCAAACGGCGCGTGGGGCCAGCCCAGGTTTTTTCTGGTGGCGGCGATTTCGTCCGTGCCCAGCGGTGCGCCGTGGGTGGAGGCACTGCCCTGCTTGTTGGGCGCGCCGTAGCCGATGACGGTTTTGCAGGCGATCATGCTGGGGGTGCCGGTCTTTTTGGCGGCGGCAATGGCGGTGGCCACTTCCTCCGGATTGTGGCCGTCCACCCGGGTGACGTCCCAGCCGCTGGCGGCAAAGCGGGTGGTTTGGTCGATCGACGTGGTCAGGCCCACGTTGCCGTCGATGGAGATGCTGTTGTCGTCGAACAGCACGATCAGCCGGTCCAGCTTCAAATGACCGGCAAAATCGATGGCTTCCTGGCTGATGCCTTCCATCAGGCAGCCGTCTCCGACGATCACATAGGTGTGGTGATCCACCAGATCGTCTCCATACCGGGCGTTTTGCATGCGTTCGGCCAGGGCCATGCCCACGGCGGTGGCGATGCCCTGCCCCAAAGGGCCGGTGGTCATTTCGATACCCTGGGCGTGGCCGTATTCCGGGTGGCCTGCGGTGATGGCCCCCAGTTGCCGGAAATTTTTGATCTGTTCGATGGTCATGTCCGGGTAGCCGGTCAGGTGCAGCAGGCTGTACAGCAGGGCGGAGCCGTGCCCGGCGGACAGCACAAACCGGTCCCGGTCGGCCCAGTCGGAGGCGGATGCGTCAAATTTTAAAAACTGCGTAAACAGGACCGTTGCCACGTCGGCCATGCCCATGGGCATCCCCGGATGGCCGGATTTTGCGGCCTCTACGGCGTCCATCGACAGGGCGCGGATTGCGTTGGCCATGTCGGTCAGCCTGACCTGGCTGGTGGCATCAGACGTCGATTGCGTCACGGTCGTGTCTCCTTCAAATGCAAAAAATCGGTGGCCGTGATTATAAGGTGCTTGGGCGGGATATATCCCCTTTTTTATGCGCCAAACCAGTGGCGATGATAAAAAAGGGGCACCGTCGGTGTGAGGGTGCCCCGCAGGTTGTTTTTTTGCGTCTGTGTCAGGCCGCCTTGCGCTCTTTTTCTTTGCGCATCTCCAGGTAGAGCGGATCGTAGGTTCCCACTCCACCGGGCGCATGACCACCGCCTTTAAACGGACGGTGGGTGGCATACAGGCCTTTCAGGCCCATGCGGATGCCCCAGACAAAAAGAACCATCGTCGCCAGCACAGTCAGCATGGCAAATCCAGTCATGACAAACCTCCTCTCGTTACGGGGGGATGGACCGCCCCCCCTACTTTAAATATAGCGCCGGATCTCCCCTGATGGATGGGGCGATGGAGGTGGGTTATGTGGCTTTACTGGCTGCCTCTGCGGGTTGTGCCGGGGTGGCTGGCGGCAGGGGCGTGTCTACTGGCAGAGGCGTGTCCTGCGGCCGGGTCACCGGCACCCAGTCCGGCAGGGGGGCTTTGGGGCCGTGGCCGTGTTGATCGGCAATCACGCCGGTGGTGGGCAGGGCCGCCAGGCCCGTGTCCCGCGCCATTTCCTCGAAGCCGTTGTTTTTTAAAAAGAATGCCCCCGGCATGGTGGTGGGAATCACCACGCTGTAAAACAGCAGCCGTTCCAGTGCCTCACCCGCAAGCGCCACCAACAGGGCGGCGCTTGCGATGGCCGGAAGCGGCACGGCCACGGTCAGCGTAAGTAGCCCCATGGACAGGTATGCCGCCCGGTTTCGTGCCCGGTGCGCCGCACCGTGGGTGCCGGTCAGCAGGTGCAACGAGGCGGCCCCTTCACCCGGCCCACAAGCCAAATCCCGCACCTGTTTTTGTGCCGAAATGCGCCCCAGCACGGTGGCGGTGAGGGCGATGGCGGCGAGGGTGCGAACGAGCCCTGCCGCCTCCGCTCCAACCCATCCGGTCACGGCGGCCACGGCCAGCGGCCCCAGCACCAGCACGCTGCCGAAAAACGCCATAAAGGTATGCGGGTGATACCAGTAGGGGCGGGCGGGAATGCGGTAAATCATGACCATGCAGAAGATGCCGAGTATTCCGAACAGGGTCGCAACCGTGCCCAGCGCAAGCAGCAAGGGGCCGGGCAACCATTCCAGCCAGCGGGCGGCGGTGTAGGCCATCAGCAGGGGCATGAAACCGCCCACAAACAAAATTTCGCGGCTCACCCACGAATAGCGCAGGTTGTTCATGGCCCGGTAAAAATAGCGCGGGCGGCCCAGATGCATGGTGGAAGTGAACAGGCCGTATCCAAGAGCCAGTGCCAAAACCGCCAATAGCCCATTGCCGATGCCGGAGACGGCTGGAGCCAGCCCACTGGCGGATACGGCGACGACCGTGGCGAACGCCCCCACCACGCCCTGGGCAATGAGGGTAAAGGCCGCCAGGGGCGACTCGGACGATTGCAGCCCGGCCCACGAAAATTGGGGTGTTTTCTCCGTGCCCAACGCCACCGGCTGGTGTGGGTTGTCGTCCTGCGCTTTATAGACCAGCCCCATGTCGTCTGCGCGGGTGTAGCAGTCGGCTTTTTCTCCATCGAAGGCAAAGCGCACGTTGGGGCGGGTGATTTCCGGCGTGGGAAAGCCGGGGAGAGCCGTTTCCGCCTGTCCGAAGGTGTCTGCCAGCTCGTCTTTTGCACCAAAATCCAGCGCGTGGCCCAGACATGCGTCCACGCAGGCCGGTTTTAATCCCACCTCTTGCCGGTCCACGCAAAAATTGCATTTGGAGACGGTGCCGGTCTCCGGGTTGTAGGCGGGGGCTCCGTACGGGCACACCCAGGTGCAATACTGGCAGCCGAAGCAGACTTCCGGATCCTGAATCACCGCGCCGGTATCAGCGTACTTGACGTAGGCACGGGTCGGGCAGCCTTTCAGGCAGACCGGGTCTTCGCAGTGGTTGCAGGCCATGGAGACGTTCATGCGCTGGTAATTGGGAAACGTGCCCGTTTCCACATACCCCACCTTGCGCCAGGAAACGTGGGACGGCAGGCCGTTCTTTTCACTACAGGCGGCCTCGCACGAGTGGCAGCCGATGCAGTTGGAGGCGGTAAAGTGAAACGCCATCTGCTTTGTGGGTGCAAATTCGCTTGCCACCGTCACACCTCCTGCAACAACTGAGCGGGCCGGTCGATCTTTTCGATGTTCACCGCCCCCTGCTTGTAGGCGGGCTGGCGCGAGTGGGGGTCTAAAAGCCCCAACGTGAGCAGGTTGGCCCCTTTGGCGTAGTGAAACGGAATGAAGATCATGCCGGGGGCCATCCGTTCGGTCAGCTGCACCGTCACATCCAGCTCCCCGCGCAGGGAGGAGACCCGTACGAAGTCGAGGGAGCCCACCCCCAGCCTTGCCGCATCCCTGGTGTTCATCTCTACGTACGGAATGGGCGAAAACTTGTTCAGGTTGCCGATGCGTCCGGTCTTGGTGCGGGTGTGCCAGTGCTCGATCACCCGCCCGGTGTTGAGCCAGAACGGATAGTCGGCGCTGGGCCGCTCGTTGTCATCGGTAAACGGCAGGGGGATCAGCTTGGCCTTGCCGTCCGCATGGTGAAACTTGCCGTCAGTGTAGAGGCGGGGGCTGCCCATGGCCCCCGCCTCATCCCTGTCCTCCCTTTCGGGTGCGGGCCACTGAATACCGCCTGCCTGTTCCAGCTTTTCGTAGGTAATGCCGGAGTAATCGCACGGGCGGCCCTTGGAAACCTGTCCCATTTCGGCCATCACTGCCGCCGGGGTGCGGGCCGTCATGTGGGTAAACCCCATGGCATCCGCCATTTTGTTAAAAATATCCAGATCGCTCATGGCTTCGCCGGGGGGCTCGACCACCTTGGAAACCCGATTCACCCGCCGCTCGCTGTTGGTAAACGTCCCCTCCTTTTCCGCCCACATGGCGGCGGGCAGACAGGCGTGGGCGAATTCGGCGGAAGGCAGCGGGTGGAACACGTCCTGTACCACCATGAACTCCAGCTTTTTCAACGTTTCGGCAATCCGGTGGGTGTCGGGCATGGAGGTCATCGGGTTGGTGGCAATCAGCCACAGCGCCTTGATCTCGCCGGATTCAATGGCGGGAAAGATGTCGGTCATGGTGCGCCCGCGTGCCTGCGGGAAGGTTTCTTCGTCCACGCCCCAGAACTCTGCGATCTCTTTTCTGTGCGCCGGGTTTTCCAGTTGCCGGTAGCCGGGCAGACCGGAACAGGAGGAGAACTCCCGCGTGCCCATGGCGTTGCACTGGCCGGTGATGGATAAAGGCGAGCCGCCCGGTTTGCCCACGTTGCCGGTGATCAGGGCCAGATTGTTGATGCCCACCACCCCGTCGGAGCCGTGGGTGGACTGGTTGATGCCCATGGTCCAGATGCTCATGGCGGCTTTCGCGTTGCCGTAGATGCGGGCCACTTCGCGGATTTTTTCAGCCGGGATGCCGCATACGGGTGCGGCCGCCTCCGGCGACCAGCGGGAGATTTCATCCGTCCAGGCGTTCACTCCGGTGGTGTGGAGGGCCATGTACAGGTCGTCCGCCAGTCCCTCTTCCAGCACCACGTGGGCCATGGCGTTCAGCAGCACCACGTCGGTGCCGGGCAGGACGGCCAAATGGATGTCGGCCAACTGGGCAAACATGGTGACCCGCGGGTCGATGACGATCACCGGAAACCGGCGCTTTTCCAGCGCAGTTTTCAGCCGCCAGTAGATCACCGGGTGGCATTCCACCAGGTTGGAGCCGAACGCCAGCAGACAGTCGGTTTGATCAAAATCGTCGTAGCAGCCGGGGGGGCCGTCGGCGCCAAAGCTGCGCTTGTAGCCGGACACGGCGGAGGCCATGCACAAGGTGGTGTTGCCGTCGTAGTTGTTGGTGCTTAAGCCCCCGCGCACCAGTTTGCCCAGGGCGTAAAACTCTTCGGTATAGATCTGCCCGGTGGAGACCACGGCCACGGCATCTTTGCCGTATTTTTCCTGAATGCGTTTAAATTCAGCGGCGGTTTTGGCAAACGCCTCGTCCCATGTAGCCCGCGCAAACGGCTGGTCGATGGCGTCCCGCAGCATCGGATATTCGGCCCGGTTTTCTGCGTTAACCGCTTCAAACTCCCAAATGCCTTTCAGGCACAGTTTGCCGTCGTTGACCGGGTGGCCCTCCTTGCCCCGCACGGTGACGGCGCGGCCGTTTTTGACGCCCACCTCAATGCCGCAGCCGGTGGAGCAGTAGCCGCAGGTGGTGTACTTCCAGGCGTCTACTTTGAGTGCGCGTACTTTGGGAACACGGTCCTGATAGTCGGACTTGAAGGCGGTAATGTCGCTGAACATGAACGGGGCATCCTTGCGGTGGGTCGGAGAAGTACAATCGATGCCCCCATCCAGAGCAAGGGGAATGCCACCTTGGGAATGTCGAAAAAATCCCTTATATTTCAGTTATTAACGTGTGTTTTTTTGGGTGCAGGGGCAGGCACCCGAACGGCGGGTTGATATCGGGTTGGTTACAACCCCGACAATTTTGTCTAGTTCGGTTGCGTAGCTTCCAACTGGCGCAGCAGGGCGAGGGTATCGCCTACCACCCATACGTCGTCGAACCGGTCCCCGTCCATGTGCATGAGAGCAATGGCGGGGTAGGTGACAAACCGGCCGCTGGCGGGTACACCCAGTATCTCGCCTTGATGGGTACCGGAAAACTCGATTCGCACGGCAATCCGGTCGCCTTCGGCAAACACGTCCTGTATTTCGCTGGAGAAATCGGGCATGCCCGCCTGCAACAGGTTGATATAGCTTCGGACGCCGTCCGGCCCGGTCACGGTCTGGCCGAGAGAACCCCGGAAACAGATGTCCGGGGTGATCATCTGCATCAGTTCGGCTGTGGCTTGCGCTTCCGGCACCCACAAAAGATGCCAGAAGCGGCGTACCCGTTCTGCCTGAACCGGCTCGGCGGCCGTATTTTTGCTCGGCACAGATTGATTCCTTTATCCCAACCGGATCAGCAGCGTCAGCAACACGACGCACAGGCCGGTCATGACCAGACACGCAGTTTGCCAGAAGCCGACCGGGTTGCGTGCCAACAGTGGCTGAAATTCTACCGTGACCGCATCCGGATGTTCCAGATGATAAAGCATGGCGGTCACTTTTTCGTAGCGTTTGCCCACGTCTTTGGCGGTGGCGCGGGTGATGACGTGATCGAGCCATTCGGGAATATCCGGGCGTAACTGCCGCACCGGCGTATAGGTGGCAAACGAAGGCCGGGAGAACGGCAGCACCTCCCCGTACGGGTAGCGCCCGGTGAGCAGGTGATACAGGGTGGCCCCCACGGCGTAGATGTCGCTTTGATCGTTGCCCGGCTCCCCCTGCAACAACTCTGGCGCCATATAGCTGGGGGTGCCCGGCGGGCCGTCTGCCTCTCCTGGTTTTTGCTCTTCCAGCCCTTCCACGCGGGCGGTGCCCAGATCCAGGAGCACCGCCTTGCCGTCCGGGGTGATATGCACGTTTTCCGGCTTGATGTCCCGGTGGGCGATGCCCGACCGGTGCAGGTCACACAGGGCCAGGGACAGGTCACGGCCAATGGCCACCACCTGTTCCCACGGCAGGAAGGTTTTTAATTTAAGCAGTTCGGATGCCGCCATCCCTTCCACATACGGCATGGCGTAGTACAGGCGGGTGCGGCGGCTGACGGAAAAGCGCACGGCATGGACGATGTGAGGGGATTTCAGCCGCAGGCCCACCCATTCCTCGCGCATGAACCGCTCCAGATACTCCGGGTCGTCCGCCATCTGTGGTGCCGGGAATTTGAGGGCCATGTGGATGCCGGTTTCCTTATCCAGCGCCCGATACACGCGGCTCTGGCTGCCTTGGTACAGCTGTCCGACAATGTCAAAGCCGTCTATGGTGTCTCCCACCGACACGTTGGGGGCGATGGGCAATGCGCGGGCGCTCTCGGCCAGTTCCATGGCGGTGGCGTCGGGCAAGTTTGTCACGGCCACAATCTGGGCGGTGATGTTGTCGTTGCTGCCGGTCTCAAATGCGGCCTGCACGATGCGGTCGCAGGCGGTCTGCGGGTCCGGCTCGGCGCGGGCGATGCGGGTCAGATCTGCATCCGTCAGCGCGCCGGTTACCCCGTCGGTCACCAGCAGAAAGCGGTCGTCCGGCGCCAGTTCGCCGCTCACGCTCTCCAGACTGAATTGATAATCCAGACCCATTGCCCGGGTAAGGGCATCCGGCAGCCCCGGCACGGCCCGCACGTGATCGGTGCTGAGCTGTTTCAGACGACCGTCCCGTAGCAGGTAAATGCGCGAGTCGCCCACGTGGGCCGTTACATAATGTCGGCCTTTAAGCACCACCGCCGACAGGGTGGTGGCCATGCCGGCAACCAGGGGGTTTCTGCGCCCTTCCGCATGGATCCAGCTGTTTGCCGCGGCCAGCACTTTGGACAGCGCCTTGGATACGCGCCAGGCGTCGGGGGTGCTGTAGTAGTCGGAAAGCAGGGATTTTACCGCGGTCTGCGCCGCCTCCAGCCCTCCCAGAGAGCCGCCCATGCCGTCGGCCACCACGGCGCAAATCCCCCGGCTGATGAGCTTGTTACCGGTGGGGGTGATGCAGCCGTAAAAATCTTCATTGCGCTCCCGGCGTCCGGTGATGCTGGCCTGCCCCAGGGCTACACAAAGACCGCTGCCGCCCATGGGGAGAGGAGCCTCCCCATGGGCGGTTTTGAGCGCTATGTGGGTTGCTTTCTGCACCTTACACCCTGGCCGTGGTAACTGTGGGGGCACCCCAGGTGGTGCGCCAGCGGGCGCGCACGCCGGAGATACCGGCCAAAGCCAGTACGGCAAGCCCGGCAAAGATTAAAAAACCCATCTGGTAACTGCCGGTGAACTGCCGGGAGAAGCCCAGGGAAGAGGCCAGCCAGAAGCCGCCGATCCCCCCCGCCATGCCCACCAGGCCGGTCATCACGCCGATCTCCTTGCGGAAACGTTGTGGCACCAGTTGGAATACCGAGCCGTTGCCCATCCCCAGACTCATCATGCCGACGAAAAAGATACCGAGAGCGGCCCATTTGGAGGCGGGGGCAAAGCTGATCAGGACCATACAGGCCGCCACCACCCCGTAAAGGTATTGCAGGGCGCGAATGCCGCCCAGCCGATCCGCCAGAAAGCCCCCCACCGGACGGAATGTGGTACCGGCAAATACGCACACGGCGGTGAAATAGCCCGCCACCGTGGGGGCCAGTCCGTACTGGTCGTTGAAGTAGAGCACCAGGCTGCTGGCAAGGCCGACGAAGCCGCCGAAGGTGACCGCATAGAAGAACATGAACCACCAGGTGTCCGGATCCTTAAGCACCTTGAAATAGTTGGACAGAGGTTGGGGTGCGGGCTGGTCCGGGCTGTCTTTGGCCATGAACGAATAGGCAATCAGGGTAATGACCATAGGAATGAGGGCCAGACCAAACACCGCATTCCAGCCAAACATATCGGCCAGTTTCGGGGCGAACAGGGCGGCCATCACCGTGCCCGAGTTGGCTGCACCGGCGATCCCCAGGGCAATGCCCTGATACTCCGGCGGATACCATCTGGAGGCCAGTGGCAGCGCCACGGCAAAGCTTGCCCCCGCGATGCCCAACAGTACCCCCATGCCGTATATGGCGTCCAATGTCGGCAGCCCGGCAAGCCACGCCCAGCAGAGGCTGGCGATCACCAGCACCTGACCGATCTGGCCGGTGCGTTTGGGACCCAGGTGATCCACCATGGCGCCCATGGGCACTCGCAATAGCGCCCCGAACAGAATCGGAATGGCCACCATCAGCCCCTTTTCGGCGGCGGTAAGTCCCAGGTCGCGGGCGATGTGCACGCCCAGCGGACCCATGATGACCCACACCATAAAACTCATATCAAAATAAAGGAATGCGGAAAACAGGGTGGGCCAGTGCCCACTCTTCAAAAATCCCTTTTTCATCGTCACACGCTCCTGTCTGGTTCAAGGGTTGATGGCCCCGAATACAGATCAAGCTTTGTGCCAAACGAAAAAGGCTTTTTAATTCAATGTGATAGGTTGTTTTTGGGTTGGGCGGAGCCGTGCCGGTCGTGTGGGAATGCCGACATAATCGTCGCACAGTCACTGCTTTGTGTCGGCAGGGGGTGTCGGAGCCGGGGATCGAACCCGGATTGCATGATATGCCGAGAGGTTTTAAGAATATTGGGCAGGAATTTCGGTTGGTTCTGGAAAATTCCCGCTGATTTCCAGGAAATCTCTGCCCGATTACACAGGAATTACCGGCGGGATTACAGGGGGCCCCAAACGGCATGGTCGTCAGGGGGTACGGTTTTCTTGGCACTTCGAGGTAACATGGCTGTTTGGTAATTCCGGCGGGGGGCATTTCTGAGCCGCGCGTCAAGAAGGAATGGCGATGTTTAATCGGTCCAAACATGCATCCCAAACCCCGTTTCCCCTGTTCCTGGGCACCGGGCTGGTGATGGCCGCAATGCTGTGTGGCATGGTTTACGTGTTCATCACCGGGACACGGCTCATGGCCATGCATACGCCACTCGTGCATGCGATCGAGGAAATCAAGCTGGAGGCGACAACGGCGCACCTCTGGTTTGAGGAGATCATCAGCGGTGACAGGCACCAACCCATCGAAGAAGTCTGGGCACATATCGATGAAGCACAATGGTATGCCCGCGCCATGCTCGAGGGGGGTGAGAACCCCGAATCGATCATCCTGCCCCTCAAAGACCCCGAACTCAGGTATCAGATAAAAAGGGTGTTGGTGAAACTGCGTGCGTTTAAAAACGTAGCGGAGCAAAGGCTGAGTGCTGAATCCGCAGCCGGACCGGGAAGCGGATTCGATCAGGCGTTCGATGCCATTTTTGCCACCTTCATCGCCCAGGCGGACGGTGTGGAGGGCGCCATTAAGCAGACCATTGCTGCGCAGCAGCAGTCGTTCCAGCGGGTCCAGGCACTGTTGATCGGCTCGTTCATTGTGCTCATCGCCTATTTGGGATGGCTGTTTTACCGCTACTCCACGGAAAAGTGGCGGGTGGAAGCGGAAAGGGAAAGCGCCCTTCTCGAACTGGCCCAAACCCGGAAGATGGAAGCCGTGGGGTTGCTGGCAGGTGGTGTGGCCCACGATTTTAACAATCTTCTGACCTCCATTTGCGGCTATGTCGAAATGGCCCTCCAGAAGGTGCCTGAAGACCAATCGCTCCATCACGACCTGACCGAGGTGCAAAAGGCGGCCGACCGGGCGACGCAACTTACCCGGCAGCTGCTGTTGTTCTCCCGCACCCAGCCGATACAACTCGCCCCGGTCGATCTCAACCACAATGTGGGAGAACTGGGCGGGATGCTGGACCGGATCATCGGCGAAGACATTGATATGAAAATGGAACTTGCCGAAGATATCTGGCCCACCCAGGCGGACAGCGGCGGCATCGATCAGATGATCATGAATCTCGTATTGAATTCCCGGGAAGCCATGCCGGGTGGTGGACAATTGAGCATCCGCACGGAAAATACGACGCTGACAAAGGCCGATGTCCAGGGGCATCCCGTCGCACGGGAAGGGAAATTTGTCTGCCTGAGCATCCGTGATACCGGCATCGGCATGGACGAGGATATCCAGGAACGTATATTCGATCCCTTCTTCACCACCAAGGGGCCGACCGAAGGGACCGGCCTCGGCCTTTCAGTCGTGCACGGCATCGTCCAGCACCACAAAGGGTGGATCGATGTCTCAAGCACACCGGACAAAGGCACAACATTCAGGATCTTCCTTCCGGCTGACGCCGCTGGACAGGAGGCCGCGGCCCCTTCCAGGCCGGCACCAGCCCAGGCATCGGGCGAGGGAAAATCCGTGCTGTTGGTGGAAGACGATCAATCGCTACGCAAATTTGCCCGGAACGCACTGAACCGGGCCGGCTACGAAGTCTTTACGGCTGCCACGGTGGCCGATGCGCTCTCGTTGATTAAACGCCATGGTGAGCACCTGGACCTGGTGTTTTGTGATGTCATCCTGCCCGACGGCAGCGGCATCGAGTTGGCGGAGCAAGTCCGCACGCTCTATCCTGCTATGCCGCTGCTGCTCACCAGCGGATACCCGGAGGATTTGTCGGGGTGGGACCGGATACAGGACAAACAGCTGCCTTTCATCCAGAAGCCCTACTCCGTAGCCGACCTGCTTTGGGTCGTTGCGGATGCGGTGAGTAGAAAAAACAGTTTGTCCGGGCCGTGATGTCACCCCCCCCTGGAAGCGTAAGTTGGTGCCGGAGTCCGGCACCGGGGGATTTTAGGGGTATTGGGCAGAAGTTCCGGGTGTCTCCTATGCCCCACGGGCGGCGGGCGTTACCCTGACGGGCTGGCGCGACGGCCCTTGCGTACCACCTGATAACCGGGGCGCAGCAGATATTTGAACGGCACGCTGAGCATGTGCACCAACCGGGTGAACGGAAAGATCAAAAAGATGGTCAGCCCCAGCACGATGTGGGCCTTGAACACCAGGGCCGTGCCCGCCACATATTCCACCGCGCCTGCGCGGAAGGTGACGATGTGCTGGGCCCACTGGGCCAGATCCATCATGGTGGCGCCGTCCGGGTGCTTCATCGACTGCGGAATGGTGAGCATGCCCAGCGCCAGTTGAGCAAACAGCAGCAGCAAAATCGCCATATCCATAAAGCGGGTGGTCGCGCGAATACGCGCATCCGCCAGCCGCCGCCAGATCAAAATCAGGATGCCGATGAGCGCCATGGCTCCGGCCACTCCGCCGCTACGCATGGCGAGGGTCTGTTTGCTGCTCGCACTGATGACATGCTCATACAGGCCGTGGGGGGTCAACAGCCCGAATAAGTGGCCCAGAAAGATGAACAGCACGCTCACGTGGAACAGGTTGCTGCCCCATCTCAGCCCCTTTTTGCGCAACAGTTGGCTGGAATCGGCCTTCCACGAATACGGGTCCCGGTCGTAGCGCAGGATGGAGCCGATCACCATGACGGTGATGGCGATGTACGGGTAGATGCCAAAAAAGAAGATGTTGAGAGAGCCGCCCATCACGCGCCTTTGATCTGCCATCGGGCGGGCAGTTCGTTTTCGCCACAGGTGCCGCAGTCGGGGCTGCCGTCAAACGCATCCGGCTCGGCCCACTCCTTATCCAGTTCGTCCAGGGTCTGGATGTCCGGCATGGCGGCATCGGCGGCCTTCTTGATGGCGGACCGGCTCAGGCGGATGCCGGACAGGGCGGCGATGGCTTCCATGACGGTGTGATACCCGCTATTTCGCCGCTTCAGCTTTTCGCCGATGGTGGCGATCACCGGGGCGGCCTGGGCTAACGTGGCCTGGGCCTCCCTGGGTTCACAAATCGAGATGAATTCCAGAAACAAAGGCAGATAGTCCGGCAACTCCGCCGCGCCCCGTTCCGGAGTGCCAATGTACAGCCCCTTGTCTTCATAGCGGGCGGCAAGTTCAACCATCGCCTGGCCGCGGAAGTGGGATTCCCCATGCACGTGCTCAAACAGGTGCAGGCAGTGGGCGCGGCCCCGGTCAAACAGTTCCACGTAGGTTTCCTGAGCGCGCATTAAATCGGTTGTTGCCAGCTCGTCCATGAAGGCGGTCACGGCTTTCAGCTTGCGCCGTTTCAGCAGACGTTCTTCCACCAGCGCCGTTTTCATTTCGTCCATGTGGGCGAAAAGCTCGGCCCCAGGGTAGGTCAGCAGCCGTGAAAGTACGCGAAAGCTTCTCATCTCACGCGTCTCCCGGTCCTTTTGGCGGCTTGCCGCTCAAGGTATTCGGGTGGGTCTGGGTGCCGAACAGGTTGATCAGCTTGGGATCAGAAGAGCTGCACCCTTCGCCAAAGCTGAAGCCGCATTCCGAGCGGGTGGCGAAGGCAATCTCCTGATCGAACGGCGACTCACCCGCATACTCCTTGTGATTGGTGGGGATCACGAAACGGTCTTCGTAATTGGCGATGGCCAAAAGCTGGTACATATCGTCCAGTTCATCACGGGTCATGCCGATCTTTTTTAAAATTTCCGGGTCGCCCGCCCCGTCCACGGTTTCGCCGCGCATAAAGCTACGCATACCGATCATCCGCTCCAGCGCCGACGTGACGGGTGCTTCGTCCCCGGCGGTGAGCAGGTTGGCCAGATACCGGACCGGGATTTTCAGATCTTTCACATCGGGAAAACCGCCCACTTCGCCCAGCATACCCGCCTCGGCTGCCGACTGGATGGGCGACAGGGGCGGCACATACCAGACCATGGGCAAGGTGCGGTATTCCGGGTGCAGCGGAAAGGCGATCTGCCAGTCGATGGCCATTTTATAGACCGGGGAATTTTGTGCGCCGGTAATCCAGCTATCCGGCACGCCGTCGGCCCTGGCGCGGGCAATTACGTCCGGATCGGATGGGTCCAGAAACAGATCGCACTGGGATTGGTACAGGTCTTTTTCGTTCGGTGCCGAGGCGGCTTGTTCGATCTGGTCTGCGTCGTACAGCAGCACCCCCAGATAGCGGATGCGGCCTACGCAGGTTTCCGAACAGACGGTCGGCTCTCCCGCCTCCAGCCGCGGGTAACAGAAGGTGCATTTTTCGGATTTGCCGGACTGCCAGTTGAAGTAGATTTTTTTGTACGGGCAACCCGACACGCACATGCGCCAGCCTCGGCACTTGTCCTGATCGATCAGCACAATGCCGTCTTCCTCGCGCTTGTAGATGGCGCCGGACGGGCAGGCGGCCACGCAACTCGGGTTGAGGCAGTGCTCGCACAGGCGCGGCAGATACATCATGAAGGTGTTTTCAAACTCACCGTAGATGGCCTTTTCCACCGCTTCAAAGTTGATGTCCTTGCTGCGCTTGGCAAACTCGCCCCCCAACAGCTCTTCCCAGTTGGGACCCCATACGGGTTTGTCCTGGCGTTTTCCGGTAATGGCCGAGCGCATGCGTGCGGTGGGGACGGTTTCGCTTTCGGGGGCGCTGGTTAAGTGGTCGTACTCGTAGGTGAACGGCTCGTAGTAGTCGTCAATTTCCGGCAGGTCCGGGTTGGCGAAAATGTTTAACAGGTTATTGATCTTGCCGCCTGCCTTGGGCTTGAGCTTGCCGGATTTGGTCAGTTCCCAGCCGCCGTTCCATTTGTCCTGATCTTCCCAGTGTTGCGGATAACCCACCCCCGGTTTGGTTTCCACGTTGTTGAACCAGGCGTATTCCACCCCGCTGCGGGAGGTCCACACGTTTTTGCAGGTGACCGAGCAGGTGTGGCAGCCGATGCACTTGTCCAGATTCAGCACCATGGCGATTTGCGCGCGGATGGTCATTTTACCGTCTCCACGCCGAGCGGCTGGCCTTCCACATACGGCTTGTCCAGCCAGTCGATCTGGTTCAACTTGCGCACGATGACAAACTCATCCCGGTTCGACCCCACGGTGCCGTAATAGTTGAACCCCCACGAAAGCTGGGCGTAGCCGCCGATCATGTGGGTCGGCTTCATCACTGCGCGGGTGACCGAGTTGTGAATGCCGCCGCGCTTGCCGGTGATGGAGCTGCCCGGCGTGTTGATGGTTTTTTCCTGGGCGTGATACATCATGATCAGCCCTTCCGGCACCCGCTGGGACACCACTGCGCGGGCGGTGATGGCACCGTTTACGTTGTACAGTTCCATCCAGTCGTTGTCGGCCACGTCGATTTTTTTTGCGTCGATTTCGGACAGCCACACCACGGGGCCGCCCCGGTTCAGGGTCAACATTAAGAGGTTGTCCGAATAGGTGGAGTGGATGCCCCATTTCTGGTGCGGGGTAATGTAGTTGAGGGCGATCTGCTTGGCATCGCCCCCCATTTTTTTGACCGCTTCGGTGATGGTGCGGGTGGAGACCGGCGGCTTGTAGACGCACATCCCTTCGCCAAAGTCGCGCATCCATTCGTGGTCCTGATAAAAATGCTGACGGCCGGTCAGGGTGCGCCACGGGATGAATTCGTGCACGTTGGTGTAGCCCGCGTTGTAGCTCACGTGCTCGCTCTCCAGCCCCGACCAGGTGGGGGAGGAGATGATCTTGCGGGGCTGGACCTGCAGGTCGCGAAAGCGCAGCTTTTCGTCTTCCTTGGACCTCGCCAGATGGGTATGGTCGCGACCGGTGATCTCGCTTAAGGCTTGCCACGCCTTGACTGCCACCTGACCGTTGGTTTCCGGGGCCAGGCTTAGCACCACCTCGGCGGCATCAATATCCGACTCGATTTTCGGTTGCCCGTGGGAGATGCCCGGCTCCTTCACCGTCTTGTTCAACCGGCCCAGGAACGCCACCTCGGCCTTGGTATCCCAGCCGATACCCTTGCCGCCGTTGCCCAGTTTGGCCAGGAGCGGTCCCACCGAGGTGAATTTTTTATACAGCGCCGGATAGTCGCGGACCACCTCCACCAGATTGGGCATGGTCTTGCCGGGTACCGGTTCGCACTCGCCCTTGCGCCAGTCCGCCACGCCCGTGGGCTGGGCCAGTTCGCCGGGGGTGTCGTGCAGAATGGGTACGGTCACCAGATCGGTTTCCTCCCCCAGGTGGCCTGCGCACAGTTCCGAGAATTTTTTGGCCAGCCCTTTAAAAATATCCCAGTCCGAACGGCTTTCCCACGCCGGGTCCACCGCCCGCGACAACGGGTGGATGAACGGGTGCATGTCGGACGTGTTCAGGTCGTTCTTTTCGTACCAGGTGGCCGTGGGCAGCACGATGTCGGAATAGACGGCGGTGGTGGACATGCGAAAGTCCAGCGTCACCACCAGGTCGAGTTTGCCTTCCAGCGCGTTTTCATGCCAGGTGACTTCGGACGGCTTGGGCTGCCCCATTTCGGCGATGTCTTCACTCATGACGGCGTTCTGGGTGCCGAGCAGATGCTTGAGCATGTACTCATGCCCCTTGCCGGACGAGCCCAGAATATTGGAGCGCCAGACAAACAGGTTGCGGGGGAAATTGCTTTCGTGGTCCGGGTCTTCACAGGCGAAGTGCAGGTCGCCCGATCTCAGCCGTTCGACCACGTGGTCTTTGGTTTCCTTGCCGGCTTTCTTGGCTTTTGCCGCCAGAGAAAGCGGGTTTTCGTGCAACTGCGGCGCAGACGGCAGCCAGCCCATGCGCTCGGAGCGGACGTTGCAATCGATCAGCGAATGGTTTGCCCACTTGGTTTTATCGGCCAGCGGCGAGAGGATTTCCTCTACTCCCAGCCGTTCGTAGCGCCACTGGCTGGAATGGGCGTAAAAGAACGAGGTGGAGTTCATCTGGCGCGGCGGGCGGCTCCAGTCGAGGGCAAACGCCAGCGGCAGCCAGCCGGTTTGCGGGCGCAGTTTTTCCTGCCCCACATAGTGGGCCCAACCACCGCCGGATTTGCCCACGCAGCCGCACATGACCAGCAGGTTGATGATCCCCCGGTAGGTCATGTCCATGTGGTACCAGTGGTTGATGGCCGCGCCCAGAATGACCATGGAGCGGCCCTCGGTCTTGTCGGCGTTGTCGGCGAATTCTCTGGCCACCTGAATCACCCGGGCTCGGGGTACGCCGGTGATCTTTTCCTGCCATGCGGGGGTGTACGGCACGTCGTCGTCGTAATCGGTGGCGGTATTTTCGCCGCCCAGGCCCCGGTCGATGGCGTAGTTGGCCGCCATCAGATCGTATACGGTGGCCACGAGGGCTGTCTTGCCGTCTTTCAGTACAACTTTGCGTACCGGCACATTGCGCACCTGCACACTGGCGTGATCCGTGTGGGCAAAAATTTCCGATTCGTGGGGCTGGTTGCCAAAATACGGGAACGCCACCCCCACCACGTCATCCCTGCCATCAATAAAGGAAAGCTGGGGAAAAAGCGGCTTGCCGGATACATTGTCTTTGCCTTCCAGGTTCCACTGGCCCTTATCGCCCCAGCGGGAGCCGATGGAACCGTCCGGCACGCAAAAGCCGTTGCTGTTTTCATCGTAGACAACCGGTTTCCACTCGGCGTTGTTACCGGACTTTAAATCGTCTTCAAAGTCGGATGCGCGCACGGTGCGACCGGGGATATAGGCACCGTCTTTGGCATCGTCTTGTTCTTGCAGCAGCACCACGGTGGGCATGTCGGTATAGGTGCGGCAGTAGCGCTTGAAATAGTCCGACTTACCGCTTAAGTGAAACTCCTTGAACACCACGTGGCCCATGGCCATGGCCATGGCCGAGTCGGTGCCCTGACGCGGGTGCAGGGCGATATCGACCAGCTTGGAAATTTCTGCGTAATCGGGCGTGACCGATACGGTTTTGGTGCCTTTGTAGCGGGCTTCGGTAAAGAAGTGGGCGTCCGGCGCACGGGTCTGGGGCACATTGGAGCCCCAGGCGATGATGTAGGAAGAGTTGAACCAGTCGGCCGATTCGGGCACGTCGGTCTGTTCGCCCCAGGTTTGCGGCGATGCGGGCGGCAGATCGCAATACCAGTCGTAAAAGCTCATGCACACGCCGCCCATCAGGGACAGATAGCGGGAACCCGCCGCATAACTCACCATCGACATGGCCGGAATCGGCGAAAAGCCAATCACCCGGTCCGGCCCGAACGTTTTGGTGGTGTAAATGTTGGCCGCGGCGGTGATCTCGTTCACCTCGTCCCAATCGGCGCGCACAAAGCCGCCCAACCCTCTTATCTTTTTGTATTCATTGGCCTTTTCAGGATTTGAAACGATGCTGCCCCACGCATCCACCGGATCGGGATGTTCCGCTTTGGCGGCGCGCCACAGCTTAAGCAGCCGCGAGCGCACCAGCGGGTATTTCAGTCTGGCGGCGCTGTACAGATACCAGGAATAGCTGGCCCCGCGGGAACAGCCGCGGGGTTCGTGGTTGGGCAGGTCGGGGCGGGTGCGTGGGTAGTCGGTTTGCTGGGTTTCCCAGGTGACCAGCCCGTTTTTGACATAGATTTTCCAGCTGCAGGAGCCGGTACAGTTGACGCCGTGGGTGGAGCGCACCACCTTGTCGTGAGCCCAGCGGCCGCGATAGGCCTTTTCCCAGTCGCGGCTCTCCTCCGTGACGATGCCATGTCCGCCGGAAAACTTGCCCTTAACCTTGGAAAAGTAAGTCAGCCGGTCGACGAAATGGCTCATCTATGCAGTCCCTTGCGATATCTAGGTCGACCGGGCCCCGGTCTTTTTGGCCGTAGCCTTTTTGGTCCTGGCCGCAGTGGTCTTGACCGGTTTGGTACGGGCTGATGTGGCCTTGACCTTCTTGGCCTTGACCTTCTTGGTCGTAGCCGATGTGGCCTTGACCTTTTTGTCGGCTACCCCAGTGGTGAGGCGACGCTCAATATCGTGTAACAGCCCGTTTCTATTGGTATAGAAATACCATGTAACGGCCATGCAAGTGATGTAAAAAATCAAAAATCCCCACAGTGCGGCGGACGGCCCGCCGGTCAGGGCGATCGACGTACCGTAACTCTTGGGAATAAAGAACGCCCCGTAGGCGGCGATGGCTGAAGTAAAGCCGATGATGGCCGCCGATTCCTTGCTGGCCTGAGTCTCGTGCTCGGACTTGGACAGGGTGGGCATCAGCCGCTTGATTTCCTTGCCCATGATGACCGGGATCATCTGGAAGGTGGACGCATTCCCCACCCCGGTGGCGAAGAACAGGATCATGAACATGGTAAAGAAGCCCCAGAACGCGCCCGGCTGCTCCCTGATGGAAAGGAAGTAGAGCACTCCGGCCACGGCCCCGATCATGGAGGCAAAGGTCCAGAAGGTGACCCGGGCGCCGCCGTACTTGTCGGAAACCCAGCCGGTGGCGGCGCGGGAGATGGCCCCGACCAACGGACCGAGGAAGACGAACTTCAGCACGGATACCTCCGGGAACATCATCTTGGCCAACAGCGGAAAGCCCGCCGAGTAGCCGATGAACGAGCCAAACGTGCCCGTATACAGCCAGCACATCACCCAGTTGTGTTTACGGGTGAAGATGATCGACTGCGCCTTGAATGACGCTCGGGAACTGCCGATGTCGTTCATGCCGTACCAGGCAAACAGGGTGGCGACGATCAAGAACGGCACCCAGATGAACCCGGCGTTTTGCAGCCACAGTTCGGAGCCGTCCGCCGTAATTTGCGGTGTGCCGCCCAAAAAGCCAAACACGCCTGCAGTAATCACCAGCGGTACCAGGAACTGCATGACGCTGACGCCCGCGTTGCCTAAGCCTGCATTCATGGCCAGGGCGTGGCCCTTCTCCTTTTTGGGGTAGAAGAAGCTGATATTGGCCATGGACGAGGCAAAGTTACCGCCACCCAGGCCGCACAGCAGCGCCAGGAACAGGAACATGGCATAAGGGGTGCTCGGGTCCTGCACCGCATAGCCGATGCCGAACGCCGGGATCAACAGCGAGCCGGTGGTTATCGTGGTCCACAGGCGGCCGCCGAATATGGGCACCATGAAGGAATAGAAAATACGCAGGGTCGCGCCGGACAGGCCCGGCAACGCCGCCAGCCAGAATAGCTGGTTGGTGGTGTAGTTAAAGCCGATGGACGGCAGCTTGGCCACCACCACACTCCACACCAGCCATACCGAAAAGGCCAGCAGCAAACACGGGATCGAGATCCACAGGTTGCGCCTGGCCACCTGCTTGCCGGTCTTTTCCCAGAATTTCTTGTTGTCCGGCTGCCAGTCGACGATCATCGGTCCCAAGGCGTTGCCGTGTTTTTCCGGCACGTGGATTTCCGCCATCTCCGGCAATTGCGGAAGATGTCCTGCTGGTTGGGTCGATGCCCCGCGCTCCATGTGCAGGATGGCGAAGTGCATCCAGACGGTGGCGGTGGCGAATATCCCGAACAGCAGCATGAAGCAGCTGGTCCACACACCGGTCAGGTCGTTCATCACACCAAAGGCGATGGGCAGACAGAAGCCGCCCAGGCCGCCGATCATGCCTACCAGGCCGCCTACGGCGCCCACGTTGTCGGGGTAGTACACCGGAATGTGCTTGTAAACCGCCGCCTTGCCCAGCGACATATAAAATCCGAGGATGGCGATTATGATCACGAACGGCACGAGGCCCATGCCGGTGGTGAAATGGATCGGTCCTTCGATGCCGTGGATGGTGTAGTCCGTATGGGGGTACGACAGCATGAAGGTGGCCAGCAGCGCGACACCGAACACCCAGTACATGACCGTCCGCGCGCCGTACCGGTCGGACAGATGACCTCCGTAGGCCCGGAAAAGACTGGCTGGCAGCACATAGAAACAGGCGGTGAGAATACCCGCGGTTTTGAGATCCAGGCCGTATGCACCCATCAGGTAACGGGGCATCCACAGGGCCATGGCCACAAACGCGCCAAACACCAGGAAGTAGTAGAGTGAAAAGCGCCACACTTGCAGGTGCTTGAGCGGCTCCAGCTGCTCGGCAAACGTGGGGGCCTGGATATTTTTGGCCTTGCGCTCGGCAATGGCCGGGTCGGTTTGAGAAAACAGGAAAAATAAAATGGCGGTGGCAAGCATGGCCATCGCGTAGATACGCACCACTCCCTGCCACTGATCGCCCATGGCGATCAGCAGGAACGGCGCGCCAAAACTGGTGACTGCCGCGCCCAGATTACCGACGCCGAAAATGCCCAGTGCCGTGCCCTGGCGCTCTTTTGGATACCAGGTGGACACATAGGCGATACCCACTGCAAAGCTACCGCCAGCCAAGCCGACACCAAGGGCCGCAAGCAGGAACATGGGGAAGGTTTCCACCAGGGTCAGCAGGTATGCCGCCCCCGCAGTGGCCAGCATCTGTATGGTATAGACCAGCCGCCCGCCGTACTGGTCGGCCCAGATGCCCAGGAACAGCCGTGATAGCGATCCGGTGAGGATCGGGGTGGCGATCAGCAGGCCGAACTGGGTGTCGTTCAGCCCCAGGTCCGCCTTGATCTTGATGCCGATGATCGAAAAGATAGTCCAGACGGCAAAGCAGACGGTAAAGGACAGCGTACTTGCCGTCAGGGCCCGGGTCTGCTGCCCGGATGTCACGTTTTTGAGGTGGGTTCCCATGAAATTTCCCTTTAGCCAGTTTTGGTGCGGTCGGGCCCCTCGTGTGCGCGGTATGCGCATGAGGCTTTCAATAGGGAATCGGAACTTTTCTCAAGATACTTCAATGTTTTCGGAGGAAAGTTTTCTACCCCCAAACAACCCGCCGCCGCACCGGCAAAACGGCCCGTCCGGCCGTGCATGACGTCAATTTTATGAAGTTTGGTGCCGGAGCCGGGAATCGAACCCGGACGGGCTATAAGCCCGAGGGATTTTAAGTCCCTTGCGTCTACCAGTTTCGCCACTCCGGCACGAAGGGGCGGGCGGGGGACATGTTACGGGATTTGCGTGGGCGGAGCCATGGGTGCGGCCTCTCCTCTTGGCAAGCCACAGCGTAAAATACCACCGGGTGGGGTGACCTCTCACGCCCAGAGCCGGAAAACAGACCCCCATCTTCACCGTGGCGTGGAGGCACTTTGCCCACTCACTGCCGGTTTCCGCCCCGTATATAAAGGTTGGAGGCGCCGGGCGGATTCGAACCGCCGATAAAGGTTTTGCAGACCTCTGCCTTACCACTTGGCCACGGCGCCGTATGTTGCCCTTGTCCACTGTCCAGACCGGAGGGCGATGCACGAGACATCATCGCTCTCCCTTTCCTGAAAAAATGCGTCGGGGAAGCCGTAAATTCTAGGGCCTGACGCGCTTTGAAGCAAGCGATTCCGACCGCAACCGCGGTGACCCCCTTCCGCCTTGGGCACGTCTCTCTTATAATCATCCGATTAAATTTTCCTTACGTGCCTGAAAGCAACTGCTGTCAGGTGCCAACTGCGTGGAGACCGTATGGCCAGCATCAAGCGCGCACTGATCAGCGTGTCGGACAAAAACGGGGTGGTACCGTTTGCAAAAGGATTGGCAGCAGCCGGGGTGAGCATCCTTTCCACCGGCGGTACCGCAAAAGCCCTGCGCGATGCGGGGGTCACCGTGACCGACGTGTCCGACTACACCGGCTTCCCCGAAATCATGGAAGGCCGGGTCAAGACCCTGCACCCCAAGGTGCACGGCGCGCTGCTTGCCCGCAGGGACTCAAAAGACCACATGGCCAAGGCGGCGGAACACGGCATCGAGATGATCGACCTGGTGGCGGTCAACCTCTACCCGTTTGAAGAAACCGTGGCGAAAGACGGTTGCACCTACGAGGACGCCATCGAAAATATCGACATCGGCGGCCCCACCATGCTGCGCTCGGCGGCAAAAAACCATAACGATGTAACCGTGGTGGTAGACCCGGACGACTACGACGTGGTCCTTGAAGAAATAAAACAGGGGAAAGGGCAGACCACCCTCGACACCCGCAAGCGCTTGGCCCGCAAGGTGTATGAGCATACCGCCCACTACGATGCGGTCATTTCCGCATATCTTGCAGGAGTGCAGGAGGACGGCGAAAAGTTCCCCAAGGTGCTCTCCCTCACCTACGACCGGGTGCAGTCGCTACGCTACGGCGAAAACCCCCATCAGCAGGGGGCATTCTACCGCGACCCGATCCAGACCGAGCCGTGCGTGGGGTCGGCGGAGCAATTGCAGGGCAAGGAGATGAGTTTCAACAACTTTCTGGATGCCAACAGCGCCCTGGAGCTGGTGAAGGAGTTCGCCGACACCACGGCGGTGATCGTCAAGCACAACAACCCGTGCGGCGTCTCTTCGGCAGATAATCTGGCCGAGGCGTACCGGCAGGCCAGAGATACCGATCCGGTCTCCTCGTTCGGCGGCGTGATCGCCTTTAACCGGGAGGTGGATGAGGAAACCGCTACGGAACTGGCCTCCACCTTCGTGGAGGTGGTGATCGCACCGGGGTACAGCAAAAAGGCACTCTCCGCACTGGTGGCAAAAAAGAACGTGCGCCTGTTACAGGTAGGAGAACTGGGCACCCCGACCGGGGGCATGGATATCAAACGGGTGGTGGGCGGTGCCATCTATCAGGACCGGGATCTGGGCCGCGTGGCCGACTTGCGTAAGCTGGAGGTGGTGTCGAACCGTCCTCCCACGGACGAGGAATACACCTCCCTGGCGTTCGCCTGGAAGGTCTGCAAGCATGTGAAGTCCAACGCCATCGTCTATACCCGGGGAGCACGCACCATCGGCGTGGGAGCCGGGCAGATGAGCCGGGTGGACTCGGCCCGCATCGCCGTGCTGAAGGCCAACTTCCCGCTGGACGGCACAGCCATGGCCTCGGACGCCTTCTTCCCGTTCCGGGACGGCATCGACGCCGCCGCCGAAGTGGGGGTGTCGGCCGTCATTCAGCCCGGCGGCAGCATCCGCGACGAAGAGGTCATCCAGGCCGCCAACGACCACGACATGGCCATGGTCTTCACCAGAATGCGCCACTTCCGCCATTGATTTATATACGAGGCGGGCGCAGGCAATGAGTGGGTGACGGGCCTCCACGCCACGGTGAAGATGGGGGTCTGTTTTCCGGCTCTGGACGTGGGGGTCACCCCACCCGGTGGTATTTGTGAGGGGGGAGGTGAGATGCCTCCACGCCACGGTGTTGACGGGAGCTTTCATTCCGGCCTGGGGTGTATTTGTATACGAGGCGGGCTCCGGCAGTGAGTGGGTTAAAAGCTTCCACGCCACGGTATTGACGGGAGCCTTCATTCCAGCCTGGGGTGTAGCCGGAAGGGCGACGAACTTTAGGTAACGGAAAAAAATGGCCATTCGTCCGTATAAAAATATTCTCCCCACAATCGACCCGACCGCCTATGTGGATGAGTCCGCTCAGGTGATTGGCGATGTGGTCATCGGGGCCGAGTCCGGTATCTGGCCGTGCGTGGTGATCCGGGGCGATGTGAACCACATTCGCATCGGTGCCCGCACCAACGTGCAGGACGGCAGCGTGCTGCACGTGACCCGTAAGACCCACCCGCTGGTGATTGGCGATGGGGTGACCATTGGACACGCCACCATCATCCACGGCTGTACGCTGGAAGATTTTTCTTTTATCGGCATGGGGGCCACGGTTATGGACGGGGCGGTGATCGGCGCGTTTTCCATGGTGGGGGCGGGGGCGCTGGTCACTCAGGGGAAGGTGATTCCCCCCCGCACATTGGTGGTGGGTGCGCCGGCCAAGGTCGTGCGCGAGCTGACCGACGCAGAGGTTGCGCGCATCCGTAAGTCGGCCGACAACTACGTGGCCGATCGGCTCCATTATATGTAGGGGGGACGGCTACTTGTCGTCGTTCGCGCCGTTGTTCACATTGTCTGCGCCGGGGCGGTAGCGCACCCGGACTTCCTTCCAGCAATACACGCACAGCTTGCGGTGTTGATCTCCCACCAGCTTGTGGCCCAGCAACACGCAGAGCATGCCGCGCAGTTTGTGCCAGATGTGCCTCACGTTTCAGGCCCCTCTTCCGGTGCCGGGGAAGCAGGTCAGACTTCACGCTCCTCAGAGACCGACGTGGCCTTGCACTTCACCACCACCCGCACGCCTTTCAGGCGGTGAGTGCTGTCGTGGGCGGTGTAGGTGATGGGCAGGTGATGGAACTCCCGACTCACTTGTTTGAAGGCACTCTCAGGGCCGATCTGGCCGTTGTTCCAGAGCACACGCATGTACAGTTCGCCGCCAAATTCACACTGGCCACTCACCAACGCCGTAATCCGGGTTGCCTGCTGAAGGGTGTCGGTATCCACCCGGTCGATCGTGATCTGACACATGGTTTGCGTCTGCTCTCCTGTCTTCTTCAAATAAACGGGCAGGCTGTTGCACAACGGCCCCTGACCCGACCGCAGGTCCGTGCCGGATGGGGGGACACCCCTGACCATGGGCAAAACCTGAAAAACGCTGCTCACTATACCAGATGATCGGCTGCCCGGTCGCCGCCGCATCCGTTCCGATCTCAGCAAAGTTTTTTCCCCCGCCCAGATCGCCGCTCCTGCGCGGTGTAAAAGTGAACCAAATTGTACAGGGTGAACAAAATTGTTCTAAATCATTGAAAAAACGCAGTTTTTTTCAAATTTAACCTCATGGCCCGGAGTCACCGTCCCGAAGAGCTAAACAAGCACGACAGGTTGCCGGCTGCCTCCGTTTTGAGGAGGTGATCCGGGAGATGACGGAACAAGGATAAAGGAGCGTGCCATGCGGACAAAGCGCAAGAGCCAACAAAGTGCCGGGTGTACAAAAAAACCGGCAGGACCTGTTTCAGCGGGCGAAGACCCGTCCAGGGACCGTTATGTGGCGGCGATTGCCGAGTCCATCAACACGGGCCGTTACTTCATCGACGGCTTGTCGGTGGCGGAGGCCATCATCCGGCGAGGCGGATTCCGGGGGAATTCCTAAGCATCCAGGAGGAAAATACAAATGCTTATACTGACAAGGAAGTTGGGAGAGGGAATTATGATCGGCTCGGACGTGGTTGTTCGTGTGATTGAGATCAAAGGTGGGCAGGTAAAACTGGGCATCGACGCGCCGCACGAGACGAGTGTGCACCGGGAAGAGGTGTATCGGCGTATCTGCAAGGAAAATGGCGGCAGTCCGCCGGCTCCGGGGAAGCGGAGCGCCAACGACGAGGCGGCGGTGGCCGAACTGCCCGAAGCCCAGGTAAAGCGCAGAAAGGCTAGTTGAGGGCGCTCACGCGCAGAGGTCGGTTGAGGGCGCTCACGCGCAGAAAGCCAGTTGAGGGCGGGGTGCGGGGCACAGACCCCGGATGCCCGCCAATACATTGCCATCCGCCCCGCAAATCCATGACGCTTTGCGGGGCCATACTGCATTTCTCCCCGGCCCGGCCTCTGGCGTCATCCGGGGGGTTCCCCCCATTCGGGTGGTGCCTTGCTGTATTGATTGTTGTGTAACTGACTGAACCCCCTATCTTTTTGAGCGGGCCTGCCGGCGCTTGAACTTTTCCCCCCGCAGCGGGCACAATGGGTTCAGGCAACGTAGGCGGGGTTCGGCAACAATCCTGCATTCATCCCCGTAGCCGCACCGGCAGCTTGGTGGCGGGCGGCCCGGATATACAGGCACATGCAACAGGTGAAAACGGCGGGCGCTTCCGGTTCGGATGAACCGGCTCCGACAGAACGGTTCGGGTCCCGGCATATTCTGGAGAGCCTTGAGGCGTTCCGCGAGATTGCGGATGGCCTGAGCGGCGTTTCGGAAGTGTCCGAAATCTGCGATCGGGTGGTTGCGGTATTAAAGGTCCGGCTGGGTCTGAACACCTGCTCCATCATGCTGGTGGATGCGGACGGCCAGTCCCTCATGAATGTTTCCGGCACCTCTCCCCGCAAAGGCAAAAAAGGGCCGCCCAAGGTCCATCGCTCGTTTCGTATCGGCGAAGGCATTGCCGGGACCGCCGCCCAGACGGGTCAGGCGGTGCTGGTGCCGGACGTAAGCGCAGATAGCCGCTTTTCCGGGGGCACCGGCCCGGTCACCGTGCGCTCTCTGCTGTGCGTACCCATCATGGCGGAATCCGGCCCCATGGGGGTGCTGAATCTGAGCCATACCGAATCCGGGTTTTTCAGCGACGACCACCGCACGGTGTTCAGCATTCTGGCCACCATGCTGGGCAAACTGCTGACAGAGGCCGAGCTCACCCAGAAACTGGCTCGCTTCAACCGCGATCTGGAAGATCAGGTGGCGGCGCGTACCCGGGAAATTCAGACATCTCACGCCTATCTGGAGCAGATTCTGTTCCAGGCGAACGACATCATCCTGACCGTGGACTGGCGTGGCCGGGTGACCTATGTGAACCGGCGCATCCGCGAACTGGGATACACCGAGTCAGAGCTTTTAGGCCAGCCGTTTTCCACCCTGTGCCCGGACGGGACGCTGCCCGGACCGCTCATGGACGCCATCGGCGGCAGTGTGGCCCAGAATGTGGAATTGACCTTAAGCGGGCAAAACGGCATCTCCATCGAAACCTATTGCAGCTTTGCTCCCATGGAAGATCCGGAAACGGACGGGGGGCCGGGCGCGCTGGTGCTGATCCGCGATGTGACCCGCAACAAACGGCTGGAATCCCAGGTCCGGCAGATGGAAAAGCTGACCGCCGTGGGCACTCTGGTTGCGGGCATCGCCCACGAGATCAACAACAAACTGGTGCCGATTCTGGTTTACGCTGAACTGCTGTCCCGGGCCGACCTGCCGGAAAAAGAAAAAAAGCTCATCAAGACCGTGCACACCTCGGCCATGGGGGCCAGGCACATCATGGAATCGCTGCTCCGGTTCTCAAGGCAGGAGCCGCCGAAGAAGGAAATGCGTATCCTCAACGATGTGGTGCGCGACGTGGTGGCCATGGTCCAGTACCGGGCCAAAAAGCAGGAAGCCACCCTGGAGTGCCGGTTGGGAGAAAGCCTGCCCAAGGTGCGCGTGGACGGGCATCAGGTGGCGCAGGTGGTGCTGAATATCTTAAACAACGCCTGCGATGCCGTGGAGGGGCGGGAAGGGACGATTCAGGTCACCACGTTGGCCGACGAGGAGTGGGTACGGCTGGTGGTGGAGGACAACGGTTCCGGTATCGACAAGGAGAAGGTGGGGCGGATATTCGACCCGTTCTTTACCACCAAGGAGGTGGGCAAGGGCACGGGCCTGGGCCTGAGCCTGTGTTACGGGATCGTGCAGGAGCACGGGGGCGATATCCAGGTGGAAAGCCGTCCGGGATGTACCCGTTTCGAGGTGATTCTGCCGGTTCCGGGAGCGATCGACGAAGTGGATTCACCGGAACCTGCGGCCCCCGAAATCAACGTGCCGGAAATACGCGGAGAATGTCTGGTGGCAGACGACGACCCGGTATTGCTCGACGTGCTGCAACACGTGCTGGACGGGCACCATGAGGTGGTACGGGAATCGTCGGGCAAGGCGGTGATCAAGCGTCTTGCCGAACGCTCGTTCGACCTGCTGGTGCTCGACCTGAACATGGCGGACATGGGGGGCGATCAGGTGTACGACTGGATTCAGGAGAACCAGCCGGAGATGGCCGACCGGGTGCTGTTCATGAGCGGCAGCGCCGAAGACTTCGATCGCCGTCTGGGCGGAAAGGTTTCAGCGGAGCGGCTGATTTGCAAACCGTTCCGGGTATCCGAGGTGCAACGGCTGGTAGAGGAAATTCTGGCCGGAAACAGTCCGGGATCATCCTGACGGGGCGGTTCGGGTACATAAATTGGCAGCAGACGTCAAAAAAAGTAGTATGGCACGGGGCTGAAGGGCGTAAGCAGACACGCAGGAGGGGTAAAAACATGGGCAAACAGGTGCAGCGGATTCTGGCATTGGGTACCGGCAGCGCACTGGACAGGGCGGCGGCTTGCCTGACCAACGAAGGGTTTGCGGTGATGCAGGTGAGCGAGCCGGAACAGGCCCGATCCATGTTGCAGAACGGCGCCGTGGACCTGGTGGTGTGCGACGGAAAGTCCAAACCCATGCTGGGGCTGCTGCCGGAACCCGGACACGGGTTGCCGTGGGTGGTGTTGCAGCACGACGGGTCGCCGCCGCCGGGGCTGTCAGGCCCGGTAATGTTTATGGAGGTGCCGGTCTCTTCCGGTGCCCTGTGCGGTGAGATCAAGGAGTTGATCGCCGCCAGCAGGTTTCCCAAACCGGCCAAAAAGAAGCGGCTCAAGACCGAGCACGCCAAGGGGTAAGCCCCCGAATTTAACCCCGCCCTATTCCAGCGTCCATTCGATGGTAAACGGGAAACGCACGCCAACGGTGCGCCCGCCGGGCGGTGTGACGGTCACCTCCACCAGCCAGTCTCCCCCCATGGAAAAATCGCCCACGCCGGCATACACGCCGTTTTTTGTGTGCGCCGCCGGAATCAGTGTGTTGTCCGTGGACATGGGCATGCCGTCCATGAACATCCGCAAGTGCACGTCGGCGTCGGTCAGTTTGCCGTCCGTATCGGTTACAAAAATACGAAAGTGGTTGTCCCCCAGCTTTGCCGGGTGGGGGTCGGTGTGCACGCCGATGGTCAGGTTCCCCGCACTTTTTTCCTGAGAGGGGCCGGGCTGACAACCCGCAAGCAGAAACAGGGTGCCGGAGAGCAACAACGTGTTGGTTAATAACTTATTGAAAGAACGGAACATTTTTATCTCCCGCTGGCGGCGGAGCGGGCGTCTCATCCTCTTCTTCTTCCGGCACCTCCGGTGGCTCGGTTCCCAGCAGGTCGATCAGGGAGTTCACCTGGGCCGTGTTCAGCGGTCCGCCGTGTTCTTTGGCATAGCCGGGCATTTCGGTGCCGTCTTTTCCCTCGGAGATGTAGTGCAGCAGGTGCGGCCTGGCCGAGGCCGGGTAGGCGGGCAGGGCCGGAGCGGTTTTCCCTTCCCGGTATTTGCCGTGGCAGAACCAGCAGACTTCGGTATAGAGCGCCTGACCGGAAAGCCCTGTGGCCGGGTCCGCATGGCAGGAGCCGCACTTTTCGCCAAATAATGCCTCCCCCGCGCTGAACCCTTCGTGCATGGAGGCATCCACAGTGGCGATCAATTCCAGGGTCAACTCCGGCTCGTTGGGATCGTTTGAGATCACCGTAATCACCCGGGTGACCTCGCCACTACGCACCGATGAGTCGTAGGTGACATCAATGGTGGTACTGCCGCCGGGGGGGATGACCGGGTCTCCCGCCACCGCGCCGGTGCAGCCGCACGGGGTGGATACCTCTTCAATAATCAGGTCGGTATCGCCCAGGTTGGAGACGGTAAACTGGTGCTCAATCACCTTGCCCTGCACCACCCGGCCAAAGTGGTGGGTGCGGTGGTCAAACTGGATTTTGGGTTCCGCCCACGCGGTATCCGCCGCCATCCACAGGGCCGGAGTCAGCGCCAGCGCAGCCAGCACCCGTACGACGGCCCGTGGGATCAAGCCTTGCCTTCCAGCACTTCTGCAAAGACGGACTGGAGGACCTTGAGAGACGGCTCCAGCACGCGCAGGTGATTATCGATCACGATGGTGGGTGTGCCGCGCAGGCCGATGGCCTTGCCGTCGGCCACGCCTGCATCCAGACGGCTACGCATGGATTCGGAGTTGAACCCTTCTTTGAATGCCTCCAGATCCAGCCCCGCCTTCTGGGCCACTCCCAGCAGGATGTCCGGGCGGCTCACGTCCAGGCGGTGATCCCATATGGCCGCAAACAGCCCCAGACGCATGGCTTCGCCTTTGCCCTGCTCTTCCGCCAGGTAGTAGCCCAGGATTGGAATGTGGGAGGCCTGCGGGTCCACGATCGGATACCCCACATAGGTGACTTCGAGCTTTTTGCCGTATTCCTTTTCGAGTACCGGCACCACCACGGTGTCGAAGTGGTGGCAATGGCTACAGTAAAAATCCAGAAAAATGGTCATCTTGATGCGGCCGGACTCGTGGGTGCTGGTGCGGTCTTTCAGCTCCACATAGTTGGGCAGGTCCGCCTCGGATGTATCCTCTGCGGCGGCAAAGCTGGGAGTGGCGAACAGGGTAAACAAAAACAGCCCTGTGGACAGGGCCCGGAAAGCGGGACGGTGCAGCATGACGCGAACTCCTATGGCGAAGAAAAATCGCTTGATTGTAGCAGGGTTTTAAAGTGAGAGACCGTTTCGGCGTCATCCCAGGTGCGTGCGCCGAACGAGCGACCCAGAATCGTACCGTCCCGGTCGATCAGGTAGGAAGTGGGCATCACCCGGATGCTGTACGCATCTCCCACGGTCGATAGCGGGTCCAGCAGCACCGGCAATTGCCAGCCGTAGCCGCGGACAAAGTCGGTCACGCGCGCCGTGTCGGACACGTCCAGAGAGACGGCCAGCACCACCAGCCCGTCCTCCCCCAGCTTTTTTCCCAGGTTTTCC
>CBDUXI010000021.1:0-34765 GCA_965371175.1 uncultured bacterium | reverse complement strand
CCGGGTGATCCAGCACAATCTGGACTGGGTCTGGCCGTACTGGGTGGAACGGCAGTTCGACCCGTACGACGAGGCGTTCGTGCCCCGTGCCTTTTCCATCACCCACATCAATATGACCCATCGCAACTGGACCGCAGTGGGCCTGCCCGACCTGGACGCCCTGCCGATCGTGGACCCCCGTGGCTTGGTCACCCCCCATACGGACAGCTGGTCGCTGGATGCCTGGGTGCTGACGGACGACGGGCAGATGTTGCTGCCGTCCCGCACGCCGGAGGCGACACAACGGCTGACAATGGATGCCGATGGCGTCCGGGTGATCACCGATACCCGCCAGCAAGACATGTCTTTGACCGTGGACGCCACGATGGCAGATCACCTGGGCGAACCCACCCTGAAGATGCGCATGACCGGCACGGCAAAAACAGCCGGCTGGCTGGTGGTCTCCCTGCGGCCGTACAACCCGGAGGGAGTGCAGTTTATCCACAAGGCAGCGCTGGTGGACGGGCGCCATGGGTGGCGGGTGGACGGCAAGAGCACGGTACGCTTTGATCAGCCGGTGGAGCGCCACGTGGTCTCGGACTACGACCGGGGTGACGTTCATATCCATTTGCATGAGTTGGAAAATCAGCCGTCCGGCAAATGCCACGTGGGCATGCTCACCGCCGCCGCCATGTTCCGGATCGAGCCGGATATTCCCAAACAGGTGGTGGCCGAAGTACCGATGGCACAGGCAGGCATGTGCCATCCAGCCCATTCGTGGAGCCATGCGCTGGCCGATACCTGCCGGATCGATATTCCGGACGAGCAGTTTCGCTTTCTGTACGATGCGGCGCTACGCACCCTGATTCTGCATTCGCCGGGCGATGTCTACCCGGGGCCGTACACCTATAAACGGTTCTGGTTCCGGGATGCGGCGTTCATTATTCACGCCCTGCTGTGCGCGGGGATGAAAACCCGCGCCGAACGGGCCATCGACCGCTTCCCGCAGAGGCAGAAGCACAACGGCTACTTTCATTCCCAGGACGGGGAGTGGGATTCCAACGGCGAGGCCCTGTGGATCATGGACCGTTTCTGCCGCATGACCGGAACGGTTCCCAAAGGGGCGTGGAGGCAATCCATCCACAAAGGCGCAAAATGGATTGAAAAAAAACGTCTGCCAGACGATGACAGCGTCTTCTCCGGCCTGCTTCCCGCCGGGTTTTCCGCCGAACACCTGGGGCCGAACGACTATTACTACTGGGACGATTTTTGGGGCGTGGCGGGACTGCACGCCGCCGCCCACATGCAGAGCCTGATGGGCGAGGAACTGGCCGCCACCCATAGCGCCGATACAGCCGGGGCATTTGCCGATGCCATCGACCGCAGTCTTGAGCAGGCGGCCGACCGGCTGGGACGTGCGGCCATGCCTGCCGCTCCCGCACGACGGCTGGACGCCGGGGTGATCGGATCGATCGCGGCGGGCTACCCGTTACAACTGTTCCCGCCCGACGATCCGCGCCTGAAAGACACCGCCGAATACCTGCTGTCCAACTGCTTTGTGGCAGGCGGCTTCTTTCAGGACATGATCCACTCGGGCATCAACCCCTATTTGACGCTGCATGTGGCTCAGGTGCTGCTCAGAGCGGGCGATGCGCGCTATCTGGAGTTGATGAACACGGTGGCGTCCATCGCCTCCCCCACCGGCCAGTGGCCCGAGGCCATCCATCCAAAAACCTTCGGCGGCTGCATGGGCGACGGCCAGCACGTGTGGGCGGCAGCCGAATGGCTGATTCTGCTGCGCAACTGCTTTGTGCGCGAAGATGCCGGGCAACTGGTACTGGCATCGGGCATCCCGAAAGCGTGGCTAACGAAACAGCCCCTGCACTTCGGCCCCGCACCCACGGAGTTTGGTGATATCACCATGGATATCACCACCACGGAAGCCGACACGGTCGTCTCCTGGCAAGCCGACTGGCACACGGAAGCACCCACAGTGGTGGTGCGGCTCCCCGGTCTGCCGCAGGTCACGGCGGAAGCAGGGGCGACCCAGGTGGTGCTGCACACTGCGGAGGTGACATGAACATCCTCATGCTCACCAACACCTTCACCCCCCACGTGGGAGGCGTGGCCCGCTCGGTGGAGGGTTTTGCGGGTGCGTACCGCGCACAGGGACACCGGGTGCTGGTGGTGGCCCCCATATTCGAAAACGTGGCAGACAGCGGGCCGGAAGTGATCCGGGTACCCGCCCTGCAGCACTTTAACGGCAGCGACTTTTCCGTGGTGTTGCCCATTCCCGGCTACCTGAACGCAAAGGTGGCGGAGTTCTCCCCCGACGTGGTGCACGCCCACCACCCGTTTCTGCTGGGGTCCACGGCCATGCGGCTGGCCCAGATGGAACAGGTGCCGCTGGTATTCACCCACCACACCATGTACGAGCAGTACACCCACTATGTGCCGGGGGACTGTTCCGCCATGCAACGGTTTGTCGTCCACCTGTCCACCAACTACGCCAACCTGTGTGACGCCGTCTTTGCACCCAGCGAAAGCGTGGCGAAGGTGCTGGCCGAACGGGGGGTGACGGTGCCGGTCCACGTGGTGCCCACGGGGGTCGATACCGAACGCTTTGCCACAGGCGACGGCGCGGGCTTCCGGCGCCGTCTGGGCATTGGGCCAGAGGCGTTTGTGGTCGGGCACGTAGGCAGGCTGGCGCCAGAGAAAAACCTGCCATTTCTGGCCCGTGCCGTGTGCCAGCATCTTGCCAGCAAAAAGGGCGCGCACAGCCACTTTCTGCTGGCCGGGGAAGGCCCGTCGCTGGACGAAATATTCCGCACCTTCGATCAGGCAGGCGTGCGCGACCGCATGCACAAGGTCGGGGTGATGCCGCACAAGGAACTGGCAGATGCCTATCACGCCATGGACGTATTTGCCTTTGCCTCCCAAAGCGAAACCCAGGGAATGGTGCTCACCGAGGCCATGGCGGCGGGGGTTCCAGTGGTGGCGATTGATGCCCCCGGCGTGCGCGAGGTGGTTCAGGATAAGAAGAACGGCCGCCTGCTCCACACCCAAAATGCAGACGCCCTGGCCGACGCCATCTATTGGGTGGCCAGGCAAAAACCGGAACTGCGACAACAATTGCACACATGCGCGATGGCCACCGCTGACCGGTTTTCCATGGCCCGCACCGCCCGCACCGCCCTTGGCCATTACCACGACCTGAAGCGGCGACCCGACCCGGAGCGGAATGCCCCCCTGGATGCCTGGCAAAAAGCCGTGCGGCTGATCCAGCTCGAATGGGAAATGGTCAAGGGGGTGGCGGCAGCGGCGGAGGAAGCCCTGACGCCACCAGCGACACATCAAGGATCGGACCATGGTCATCCGTATTGAAAGAGTGATCCGGGGCATTCGCCGGCTGCTCAGCCGGAGCGAATGGGCCATCCGCTTGCTGGGCCTGCAGGTGGAGCGGGAAGCTGCCGCAAGGCCGGGTCTGGTAATGATCCAGATCGACGGCCTGTCCCACGCCGAAGTGATCCGGGCGATTGAAAAAGGCGAAATGCCGTTTGTAAAAAAGCTGCTGGAGCGGGACCGCTACCATCTGCACCGGCACTATTCGGGGATTCCGGCCAGCACCCCGGCGGTGCAGGGGGAACTGTTTTACGGGGTAAAAGGGGCGGTGCCGGCCTTCAGTTTCCGGGACGACGGCGGCCAGATCGTGCGCATGTTCGAGCCCGGCCCCACCGCACGGCTGGAGAAGAAACTGGAAACAAAGGGGCGTAACCTGCTGGAAGGCGGCTCCGCCTACTCGGATATCTTCACCGGTGGCGCGGCGGAGCCGCACTTCTGCTGTTCCGCCATGGGCTGGGGCAAGCTGTTCAAGGGGGCCAATCCACTGGCCCTGACCGTACTGATTCTCTCCAACGGATACAGCGTGCTGCGCATCGCCTTCCTGCTGGCGCTGGAGTTTCTGCTGGCGCTGATGGATATGGTGCGCGGGCTCATCCATGGGCGCGACCTGTACAAGGAACTGCGCTTCGTGCCCACCCGGGTGGGCATCTGCATCCTGCTGCGGGAACTGGTGACCATTGGCGCCAAGATCGACGTGGCCCGGGGGCTGCCCACGGTGCACCTGAATCTGCTGGGCTACGACGAGCAGGCCCATCGGCGCGGGCCCGACTCGCGCATGGCCCACTGGGCGTTAAAGGGCATCGACAGTGCCGTGGCGCGCATCTGGCGCGCCGCCCGGCGTTCGACCCGGCGCGACTACGATATATGGGTCTACTCCGACCACGGGCAGGAAATATTGAAGCCGTATCCCAAGGTATTCGGGCAGAGCGTGCACCAATCGGTGGCCGACGTGTTTTCCCGCCATATCGGGGTCCCGGACACCCCTGCCGGTGTCACTGGCAACGGCTCTCGAGGCATCCAGAGCCAGCGCATCGGCCTGTTTGGAATGGGACGGCTGGTACGCTGGCTGCAACCCGGAAAAGGGCTGGATGAAAAAGTGGGTGAAAACACGCTGGCGGTGGCCGCCATGGGCCCCTTGGGGATGGTGTACCACCCGGCGGCCCGCAAACCGAAACAGCGGCGCTTGCTGTCTGCCGCGCTGGTGGAAGAGGCCCATATTCCCATGGTGCTCTATCCGGGTGCGCGCGGTACCGCACACGTGGTCACAAAGGCCGGAGAATTTACCCTGCCCAAAGACGCGGCCGAAGTGCTGGGAGACGACCACCCGTTCCGGGATGAGGTGGCAGTCGATCTGGTGGCCGTTTGCCATCATGAGCACGCGGGCGATCTGGTCATTTGCGGCTGGGCCCGGACCGGTGACCGGTACAACTTTCCTCTCGAAAACGGCTCCCACGGCGGCCCGGGACCGAACGAAACCGGCGCCTTTGCCCTGCTTCCCGACGATACTCCCCTGCCGTCGCTGCCGGGCGGCTACCTGCGGCCCCTCCATCTGCGTCAGGCGGCGTTTAACGTTCTGGATGCCCCGGTAATCCTGCGGCCCGACCGTACCGCGCGCCAGAGCGCCGGGCGCGATACCCTGCGGGTGCTGACCTACAATGTACACGGCTGCATCGGCATGGACGACCGGGCGTCGGCGGAACGGATCGCCCGGGTGATTGCCCGGCACGCGCCGGATGTAGTGGCCCTGCAGGAACTGGACGAGGGCAGAAACCGTACTGGCGGCATCGACCAGGCCCACCGGATCGCCCGCCACCTGGAAATGGCCTATCAGTTTCATCCGGTCATGCACATTGAGGAGGGCCGTTACGGCAACGCCATTCTGACCCACCTGCCCATGTGGCCGGTGCGGGCCGCCCGGCTGCCCGGCGTGGGCGGAAAACTCCGGGTGGAGCCTCGCGGGGCCATCTGGACCTGCATCCGCTGGGGCGACACGGACATACAGGTGATCAACACCCATATGGGTCTGCGGGAAAGTGAACGGCGGGTACAGGCCGCGGCCCTGCTTTCGGACGACTGGCTCGGCCACCCGGATTGCCACTCACCAGTGATTGTGTGCGGCGATTTTAATGCCCTGCCCGGATCGGGCGCCCACCGCTTATTAACCCGACACCTGCGCGATGTGCAGGAAGCGGCCGAGGGCCACCGGCCGAAAAAGACCCTGCCCGGACGGTACCCCATGGCCCGCATCGACCACGTATTTGTCGATTCCACAGTTCAGGTGATGGGCATTACCGTGCCCGCCACCGAGCTGGAACAGGTGGCCTCTGACCACCTGCCGCTGGTGGTGGACCTGCGCCTGTCCCGCACGGAAAACCCCACCACCCCCCCCTCTCGCGCAGACGGCCAACCGGTCATGAGCGACCGCATGCCCGGTTCATCATGCGGAAAAATACCGGAATCCATCGCTGAATCCGTTTGACACCCGCGAAGGTTGTTCTCTAATCTGCCGTCATCCTGATCTCGATTTTCCGGGGGGTTCATGAAAAGATTTGTCTGGGTAGCCGTTTTGACCGTGCTGGTACCCACGAGTGTGTTGGCCCATCCGGGTCCGGAAGCGCACGACGAACATGGCGACATCATTCCGGGCAGCACCATCGTGGTCCCCCCGCCTGCGGGCCAACACAGCGCGGAAACTCCGGCGGACGCGCCAATCCCCCCCGGCACGGCGAAGGCGCGTTTCAGTCAGGGGAGCTGGGAGCTCTCCATCACCTCCAATGCAACCGGTTCCGGCAACGGTGTCGGGATTGGATACTATCTGATTGACAACCTGTCGATCTCCGTCTCCCTCGCATATTTACGCCGGGATATGAGCACAACCGCCGGAAACGCATGGGACAGGGAAGATATCATCTACGGTGTCCGGCTGGGATATGCCATTCCCACCGGCAAGAAAATCGTGCCGTTCGTTGGCAGTAAGGCCATCTTGACGACCCATTCCGGCACCGGACCTGCGGCGCCGTACGACGGGGACAACCTCAGCCTGGGGCTGGACACGGGATTCCATCTGCTTGTGGGGGACAACGCTGCGGTCAGCATCGCCCTGTCCTACACCTCTATCCGGTCAGATAACAATCTGTCCGGCGGCTCATCCGAGGTGAATAGCTACGATAGCGCCCTCAGCTATTCCCTGTTCTTCTGATCCGCCTGATGCCGCCTGCAACCAGGAGATGAATACCGACAAACCGCATCGGCAACCCATGTCAGGTACGTTGACGCTTGCGGCTGCCACTTTCGGCATCCAGCGACATCTGCACCAGTTCGGCCACGGAACCGGCGCCGGTTTTTTCCATGATGTGCGCCCGGTGCACTTCCACGGTGCGCGGGCTGATGCCAAGGGTTTTGGCCACTTCCCGGCTGGATTGTCCCTTGACCACCTGCTCCAGCACCTCGGTTTCCCGGGGGGACAGAACATCCAGAAAACTGGTCTTGCGGTGCTGCCGGGATACCGCCATCCTGCGGCGGGCGTCCTCCGCGATGGCGGCGCGAATGGCCTCCAGAAACTCCTGCTGGGAAAACGGCTTTTCAAAAAAATCCAGCGCCCCGTGCTTGACTGCGCGCACCGCCATTGGCACGTCGCCATGGGCGGTTACAAAAATCACCGGGATTTCCATCTCACGACGGATCAGTTCCTGTTGCAAGGCCAGCCCGCTCATCCCCGGCATCCGCACATCCAGCACCAGACAGCCGGGATGGGAAGGGTTATAGCTGTCCAGAAACGACTGGGCATCAGGCAGCAGCTTCACATCCAGAGAGACCGACTCGATCAGCCAGGCGAGCGAATCCCGCATGGCCTTGTCATCGTCCACGACAAAGACGGTGGGTGGGGGAGGTGTTTTGGTCATTCGTCCTCATCGGCTTGGTAAACGGGCAGGGTAAACCGAAACGTGGCACCGCCATCGGATCCGGGTTCCATGGCGATCTCGCCGCCATGGTACTCCACGATGGAGCGGCAAATGGTCAATCCCATGCCCAGGCCGCTTTTTTTGGTGGTAAAAAACGGATCAAAAATCTGCCCGGCCACGTCCGGCGGCGCACCCGCACCGGTATCGGCCACGATGACCATCACCTGATCGGCCCCTTTCGCCTGGGTGGTCACGGTAACGGTGCGGATACCCTCATCCCCCATGGATTCAAGCGCGTTTCGCACCAGATTAATGAGCACCTGATCCACCTGAATCCGATCCACCCATACCACGGGAAGCGGGTCCGCCAGATGCTGAATCACCTGCACCTGCTGCGCCAAAGCTTCCGGGAGGATCAGTTGCACCGCGTCCTGCACCAACTGGTTTACGTCTACCTGGCTGCGCTCGCTGACGCCTTTTTTTACCAGGTCACGCATGTGACGCACCAACTCTCCCGCCCGGGTGGCCTGGCGGGAAATCTGCTCCAGGCTCTCCATCATGTCCGGATCGGCTTGTGCACGCTGCTTCAGCCGCTCGATGGAGCCCTGGGCAAAATTGGCAATGGCTCCCAGGGGTTGATTGATTTCGTGGGCCAGACCCGAGGCCATCTCCCCCATGGTGGACAGGCGGGTCACATGGGCAAGCTCACTTAAATACCGGTGGCGCTCCTCCTCCGCCCGTCTGCGTTCAGTGATATCGGTCGCCACCCCGGTAATGCGATAAACCTCGCCCTGATCGTTGGTGACGGGGAAGGCCCGATCCCGTATCCAGCGCATGGTTCCATCCGGTCGAATAATACGAAAGACCTCTTCGTAATTGCCGTCCGCCTGCCGGTCGAGGGCTTTTTTCAGCCGCTCCCGGTCGTCCGGGTGCACCGCATCCAGAAACGATCGGGGATTTTCCAGCAGGCTTTCCCGGCTACGGCCCCATATCTGCTCATAGGCGGCACTTAAGTAGTGCACCTCACCGCTCTCGGCGCCGACCATATAGAAAATAGCCCCGATGTTATCGGTCACCTGGCGCAGGCGCTCCTCGCTTTCCACCAACGCCTGCTCCGCTTCTACCCGCGCGGTAATGTCAATCCAGTAGCCGGCCAGCTGGACGGGCGTCCCCGCCGCATCGGCCACCACGCTCACCTCGTCGCGCATCCACCGGTAACTGCCATCCGCGTGCCGGAAACGGTATTCGTGGGTGTGGGTACCGTGCTCAAACAGGGCAGGAAGCGCCGCGAACACCCTGGGAGCATCCTCCGGATGAATATGGGCGGCCCAGAAACCAGCATCGTTCAGAAAATCTTCCGGTGCGTATCCCAGTTGCCGCCGGACGGCGGGGCTGATGTAGGTGGCGGCGTAATCGCCCGACGGCTCGCACGTGTAGAGCACCGCCGGGTTCATGGCGAGCAGCGCCTCAACCGCTGCCGGCGGCCCGTCAAACGGCCCGATTTCGGGTGGATTGCTCATGGTGCCCGTTCCCCATCCTTTATCTGATCACCGGTAAACCGGCAAGAAGATCTATAACTTACCCGCCTTGCCCCCACCAACTCAATCACCGGGAAATACCGGAAGGTCGATTTCCCACAAAAAGCATGGCCCCAACCCAAAAATTGCATCGTTATATATCACAAAGTTTAAGTAGAATTACCTATGCCCCGATAGGTATACTGAAGGGTATGGAGGCTGCTTCGGCAGCTTCCCCAGGGTGTCGGAACGTTATTTCCCCCATCGTAACGTTTCGGCACCCGTTTTTTTATTCCAAAACAATATGTTGTGTGTTTTTTCCGGAAACGGTTCCCGGCCCGGCACGACGGGCTTTCCGGTACCACATGCTGCCCCACGCGGTTTATTTGACCGGGAGGGGGTGCGCCGCCTACCTTGTGGGGCACATTCGCAGGATACGTGCGAATGAACACTTACGGGGAGTTCGCACAAAATCCATGGCCGAAAAAACCGTCTGGCTATTCACTTTCATCGGCCTGTACTGGGCCTACTGCATCTTCTGGGGCATCAAGGGGATGCGCGCCAGCAAAACCGCCAGCGACTACTTTATCGCCGGTCGGGGCCTGTCCATGTGGGTGTTTGTGCTGGCAGCCACCGCCACCAGCTTTTCCGGCTGGACCTTCATGGGCCATCCGGGGCTGATTTTTCGCGACGGTTTTCAATACGCCTACGCCTCGTTTTACGCCATCACCATCCCGCTGACCGGCGTGGTGTTTTTGAAGCGCCAATGGCTGTTGGGCCGGCATTTCGGCTATGTAACGCCGGGAGAAATGCTGGCCGACTACTTTAAAGGTGACGCCATCCGCCTGCTGGTGGTGCTGGTGGCGCTGCTGTTTTCGGTGCCGTATCTGGGGGTGCAGCTGGCCGCCTCGGGCTTTCTGTTTGAGGTACTGACCGACGGCATGGTATCGGCCACCACCGGTACCTGGGTGCTGTCTTTGGTGGTGCTGATCTATGTGGCCTCGGGGGGACTGAAGGCCGTGGCCTATGTGGATACCATGCAGTGCATTCTGCTGGCCGTGGGCATTGTGATTACCGGCGGCATTGCCCTGCATCTTTTGGGCGGCTGGGGCGCCTTTACCGACGGGCTGGCGCAACTGGCCGCCTCTGACGTGGGCAAGTGGGGGACCACCGAAGGCCACGGCGGCGGCGATTACAACGCCTATTTCGCCATGCCGGGGGCCGCGCAAGCTACGGCCGGACTGGGGGTGGAAGCCCCCGTCGGCGGCCTGTGGACCGGCACCATGGTCATGACCTATATGTTTGCCCTGATGGGCATTCAGGCGGCCCCGGCGTTTACCATGTGGGCGTTTGGCAACAAGACCCCGAAACCGTTTGCGCCCCAACAGGTGTGGGCATCGTCGTTTGTGATCGGCGGTATCCTCATGACCTTTACCGCCGTGCAGGGCATGGGGGCCAACCTGCTCGGGGCCAACCCGGAGGTGAATGCGGCGGGGCTGGCCATCGCCAACGTGCTGCCCGAGTCGATCGCAGGCAAACCCGATTCCCTGATCCCCCACTATTTCAACCAGATTGCAGAGACGTATCCGTGGCTGGTGGGGCTGCTGGCCGTCTGCGCGCTGGCGGCCATGCAATCCACCGGCGCGGCCTACATGTCCACTGCGGGCGGCATGCTCACCCGCGACCTGTATAAACGGTTCATCAATCCGGAGGCCAGCCACGCCACGCAAAAGCTGTTTGGCCGCATTGGCGTGTTTATTATCGTGCTGTCGGCATTGCTGGTGGCTACCTACTCCACCGATGCACTGGTGCTGTTGGGGGGGCTGGCGGTGGCGTTCGGCTTTCAAATGTGGCCCAGCCTTGTTGCGGTCTGCTGGGTTCCGTGGATTACCCGTCAGGGCGCCACCTGGGGGCTGGCTGCGGGACTTTTGGGGGTCATTGCCACCGAGACCGTCGGTCGTACCATTTTCGGCGAATCGCTGCCGTGGGGGCGCTGGCCGCTCACGGTGCATTCGGCCGGATGGGGCATGCTGGCCAATTTAACCGTGTGCATTGCCGTCTCGGCGTTCACCCAGAGCAAGGCGGCCACCGCCCACCGGCTGATGTTTCACCATTTTTTGCGTGACTACGCCGCCCTGCCGGAAAAGAAGCGTTATTTAAAACCCATCGCCTGGGGCATCGTCATCACCTGGTTCGTCGTCGGCATCGGCCCCGGAGCGGTGATCGGCAACACCATTTTTGGTACCCCGAACGACCCCACCACCTGGATCTTCGGCATTCCGTCCATCTGGGCGTGGCAACTGTTCGTGTGGCTTGGCGGGGTGGGAATGATGTGGTTTCTGGCCTACAAGATGGAGCTATCCACCGTACCCGATCACCACGTGAAGGTGTTTACCGACGATGTGGGGGATTTACCGCCCAACCAGCAGCCGCACGGGTAGGCCGGGTCCCAACCAAAAACAGCCGCTTTCTCCAAACGCCACCATTCCTGACACGACGCTGTCAGGAGGGGCCGTATAGCCTGTCCTCCACATAGCCGTCACGGCAGCAACACACAAAGGAGGAACCGCGTCATGCAGCACCAATCATTTACGGCCGTATCGTCCGCCAGCCGGACCACCCTGTTCGATTATCTGGCCAACGTGAACAACCTGCCCGAATGGGCCACCGAATTCTGTCAGGAAATGAAGACGGTCGATGGGAAACACCGGGTCACTTCGCCCGCAGGCGAACTGTTTATCGTCATCCGCGCCGATGCGGGGACCGGCGTGATCGACATGTGCACGTGGCCGGAAGGCGGCCCCGAGAGCACACTCCCCACCCGTGTGGTCGATCTGCCGGACGGCGGAAGTGCCTTTTTGCTCACCTTTTTTCAGGAACCGGGGATGGGAGACGACGTTTTTGCCCAAATGTGTGCCGCCACCGAGCGGGAAATGGATAATATCCGTAATCGCTTCACCTGATGGGGCATCCCCCCGCAAACAAAGGACACCATGCGCCGCGCCGACCGCCTGTTTCGCATCGTTCAGATTCTGCGCAGTCGCCGGCTGACCACCGCGCGGCATCTGGCCGAAACACTGGAAATTTCGGAGCGCACCGTCTACCGGGACGTGCGCGACCTGACCCTGTGCGGGGTGCCCATCGAAGGCGAGGCCGGGGTCGGCTACCGCTTGATGGGATACGACCTGCCACCGCTGATGTTCACCACGGCAGAGGTGGAAGCACTGGTGCTGGGTGCCCGGCTGGTGAAGCGGCTGGCCGATCCAAAGCTGGCCCATGCGGCGGGGCAGGCGCTGGAAAAGATCGCGGCGGCGCTACCGGAACGATTGCGGGACACGCCCGAAACAACCAACCTGTACGCCCCCCTGATTCACGAGCCGGATCAGGTAATGGAAGACATGGGTCGCCTGCGTATCGCCATCGACGGCAAAACCAAGGTCCGGTTCGGCTACACCCGGGCGGACGGCACGCCATCCACACGCACCGTCTGGCCGCTGGGGCTGTTTTTCTGGGGGTCCGTCTGGACGTTGGGGGCCTGGTGCGAACTGCGCGCCGAACTGCGTAGCTTTCGCCTGGACCGGATGAAAAATCTTGAACTGCTGGGCGACACATTTGAAAACCAGCCCGGCAGAACCCTGGCGGACCTGTTCCGGGCAGAAGGGCACGAAGGCGGGCATCTGGGGGAATTCGGCTAACCGAAGGATATGGTCATGAATGAAAAACAAATTGCCCGTTGCGACTGGAGCCTTGCCGATACGCGCATGATCGACTACCACGATACCGAGTGGGGGGTACCGGTCCACGACGACCGGCACCTGTTTGAAATCCTGATTCTGGACGGTGCCCAGGCGGGGCTGAGTTGGGCCACCATTTTAAAAAAACGGGAAAACTACCGGCAGGCGTTCGATCACTGGGACGTGGAAAAAATCGCCGCCTACACAGAAGCCGACAGTGCCCGCCTGCTGGCCGATGCGGGTATCGTACGCAACCGGCTCAAGGTGGCCTCGACCATCACCAACGCCCAGGCGTACCTTGCCGTGCAAAAGGAGTTCGGCAGCTTCGATACCTACCTGTGGCAGTTTGTGGACGGTACACCCATTGTGGGCGGGTGGCAGACGATGGCAGACATCCCGGCCAGCACTCCAGAATCAGACCGCTTAAGCCGCGATATGAAACAACGGGGGTTCAAGTTCGTGGGCACCACCATCGTCTATGCCATCATGCAGACCATGGGCATGGCCAACGACCACATCACCGGTTGTTTTCGGTACCGGGAGCTAACCGGGTAACTTACCCCATCGCCGCCCGGATCATCTGGGTATCGGCGTACTGGCGGAAGCTCATAAGCCTGCCGTCCTCAATCCGGTACACATGGGCCGCCTGCGAGGTGAACGCCTTGCCGGTACGGCCGTGGGTGCCCACATATTCGCCCAATACGACCACCGTATCCCCCGCGTCCAGCATCTCGTCGATGGTAAAGTGGAATTCGGCCCACTCGTCGGAAAATGCCTTGAACACATTTTCCACCACCTGCTCCGGCCCGTGGTGGGTCGCGCCCCCCGGAAAGCCCGGATTCTGAACCCACACCAGTTCCGGGTGGCAGATATCCACAAAGGACACATAGTCCTTTTCTGCAAAAAAGCGGTACAGAGAGCGGATGAGATCCACGTTTCCCATGCGGGCGGCCCCCGACTATACCGCCGTCAGCCAGTCCTTGTGCGTGGCGTCGCGCCCGTTGACGCAATCGAAGTAGGCCGTCTGCAACGCCTCGGTGATGGGGCCGCGCTTGCCGTTGCCGATCTGCCGGTGATCCACCTCGCGGATGGGGGTGACTTCGGCGGCGCTGCCGGTAAAGAACGCCTCGTCCGCCACGTACAGGTCGTCCCGGGTGAGGGGCCGCTCAATCACTTCATACCCGTGCTCCCCCGCCAGGGTCATGACCGTCTCGCGGGTGATGCCCTCCAGTACGGAGGTTAACGACGGCGTATTGATGACACCGTTACGGATCACAAAGATATTTTCTCCCGCGCCTTCCGCCAGGTAGCCGTCCGCATCCAGTAGCAGGGCTTCATCGAAGCCGGATAGCTTGGCTTCGCGCTTGGCCAGGATGGAATTGACGTAATACCCCGAAGCCTTGGCGCGCACCATGGCGGCGTTGACGTGATGACGGGTAAACGACGACACCTGCACCCGGATACCGGCGGTTAAGCCCTCTTCGCCCAGATAGCTGCCCCACGGCCACGCGGCAATCATCATGTGCACCGGGTTGTCCGGCGCATACAACCCCCGCGCCCCATCGCCCAAAAAAGCCAAGGGGCGGATGTAACAACTGGACAGACCGTTTTCGCGCACGGTTTCGATGTTGGCCTCATTAATTTCGGCTTCAGAAAACGGAATTTTAAGCCCCAGAATATGGGCGGAGCGAAACAGCCGGGCGGTATGATCGGCCAGACGGAAGATGTGGCTGCCGCCTTCTCCCTCGTAACAGCGCTGGCCTTCAAACACGCCCATGCCGTAGTGCAGCGCGTGGGTCAATACGTGGACGTTGGCCTCCCCCCAGGGAACCAGTTTGCCGTCCATCCAGATGACCTTCGCTTCAGCTTGCATGATACCAAACCACTTTATCGGGTTGAAAAAAACAGATCAGGGATTATAGCGCAATTTTTCACCTGCGGTTCGGGCGGCGGGGGCAGGTAAGGGTATGGGCCGCCCGTCAGGCGGACTGGCTGCGGCTGTGTGAGCCGTTTGTTCGCAGTGCCCGCAGCCGCTCTAAAATGGCCACAGCCACGTTCGATTTTGACTGGGTGGGCAACGGTGTTTCGGTCCCCTCCCGGTCGATGAGCACCACTCGGTTGGTTTCGGCGGCAAACCCCGCACCCGGTTCGGTCACGTCGTTTGCGACGATCATATCCAGCCGCTTTTCCACCAGTTTCTGTTTGGCGTAACGAACCACCTCGCGGGTTTCGGCGGCAAAGCCGATACGCAACAGGCCGGTGCCGGCACGCTCAATGGTGCCGGTTAAAATATCGTCGGTACGCACCAGTTCCACGGCGCTCTCGCCGCTATTTTTTTTGACCTTGTGCGGGTGGGTCACTTTGGGCGCAAAGTCGGACACGGCAGCGGCCATCACCAGCACCGTGGCCTGTGGCAGGTTTTTGTATACCGCGTCGCGCATTTGACTTGCCGAGACCACATCCACCCGTGTGCACCCTTTTGGGGTGGCCAGGGAGACCGGACCGGTCACCAGCGTGACTTTCGCCCCCTGTTTTGCCGCCTCTGCCGCCACGGCAAACCCCATGCGACCGGTGGACGGGTTGGATAAAAAACGCACCGGGTCCAGATGCTCCCGGGTGGGGCCTGCCGTTACCAACAGGTGCTCTCCGGCAAGCGGCAGGGCGGTTGGTGTCTTTTTTTCAGAAAGCAGTTCGGTCAGCGTAACGACAATGTCGTCCGGTTCCGCCATGCGGCCGATGCCGGACAGGCCGGATGCCAGCGAACCGGACTCCGGCCCCACAAACTGCACGCCACGCGCCTTTAAGGTATCTACGTTGGCCTGGGTGGCCGCATGCTCCCACATGCCGCCATCCATGGCCGGGGCCACAAGCAACGGGCCGCGCAGGGCCAGAAGCAGGGTGGTCAGGGCGTCATCTGCCAGGCCATGTGCATGCCGGGCCAGCAGATTGGCCGTGGCGGGAGCCACCACGGTGGCATCGGCGGTCTCGGCCAGATGAATGTGCTGGTTGGGTTCCCCGGCAAACAGGTCGGTCATGACCGGGTGTCCGGAAATGGCCTCAAAGGTAAGCGGGGTGACAAAGCCGGTGGCAGAACGGCTCATGGCCACGTGCACCGTAGCGCCCGCCTCCATCAGGCGGCGTACCAGATAAACCGACTTGTAGCAGGCAATGCTGCCCGTCACCCCCACCAGCACGGTTTTGCCCTGTAACGGCAACCGGTCCACAGGCAAATCAGCCGTCTTTGGGAGGCGGCGCGTCTTTCTTTGCTGCGGGTGCAGCAGCCTCTGTCGGCTTGGTCGCTCTGGCCGGGACATCCGGGCTGTGGGGCGGGCCGGAATGGAAGATCGGGTTGCCCTCTTCGTCCACACAGGCCGCACGGGCATCAGAGAGCAATTGCCGGTACAGTTCCTCGTCCTTGTTACGGGCGTTGATGGCCTCTTCTCCGAGCACGAACGGCACCAGTCCCTCCTGGGCTTCCACCAGGGCGATGGTGGTGGCCTTGTGGTACGGAGTCTGGATACGGGGCTGGCTGCCCTTGATGATCTGCACCGCCCGCTGGGCGGCCAGTACACTCATCCGGTACTTGCTGTCGATGCCGGGACCAGGGGATTCCAGCGGCAGGCTGATGATATCTTTCATACTCTCTGACACTCCTTACGGGATAGCTTTATATTCTAAGGGAAAAAGGTCTTCCTAAACCAGCCCCGGCCGATTCTTTGGCGGCGAACATGCTCGGAGCGGATGATCGACTCCAGCGATTCGGTGGCCACATCCAGGTCGTCATTGACGATCACATAGTCGAACAGTTCGATCTTGGCCAACTCCTTCACGGCAATGGTCAGGCGCCGGTCGATCGCCTCTACCGAGTCTTTTCCCCGGCCTTGCAGGCGTTTTTTAAGCTCGCCAAAGGAGGGCGGCAGGATCAGGCAACAGACCGCATCCACATCCAGCGATTTCAGGCTTTCCACCCCCTGAACGTCCATGTCGAGCAGCACGTCGATGCCGTCGGCCAGCATATCTTCCAGCTCTTTTTTGGGGGTACCGTAAAAGTTGCCGTGTACCTCGGCCCACTCCAGAAAACTGCCCAGCCCGACCATCTCCTTAAAGCGGGTGGCGTCCACAAAATGATAATCCTGGCCGCTTACCTCCCCTTCCCTGGGGGTGCGGGTGGTGTAGGAAATGGCATATTGGAGTGCGGGAAAGCGCTCGGCCATGCGCGTGCACAGGGTAGTCTTGCCCGCCCCGGAAGGTGCAGCCACCGCCAGAAGCAGCCCGCGCTTTACCTCCCACGGGTGGTTATTCGACATTTTGCACCTGTTCCCTTATTTTCTCGATTTCGCTCTTGATGAAGACCACCTCGGTGACCATGGGTGCATCCTGACACTTGGAACCGATGGTGTTGGCCTCCCGGTTCATTTCCACCAGCAAAAAATCCAGGGTGCGGCCCACCGGGTCATCCTCCCGCACCGTGCTGCGAAACTGGGAAATATGGCTGGCAAGCCGGGCCACCTCTTCGGTCACGTCGGCCCGCTCGGCCATAATGGCCACCTCCTGAGCAATGCGGGCGGCATCCACCGGCACCTCCGCGCACAGGGTGGCAATGCGCGCCTTGAGCCGGGTGCTGGTCTCCAGTGCGGCCTCAGGCACCCGCGCCGTCAGACGCGCCACCGCCTGTTCAATGGCATCCAGTCGGCTGCTGATTTCCCGCTCCAGGGCATCCCCTTCCTCCCTGCGCATGGCGGCGGCGGCCTGACAGGCGGCCCGCACGCCGGCAAGCAGCCGCGTTTTCTGGCCCGCCTCCTCCGGAGGCGTCTCGTCGGTTACGATAACCCCCGGAAGGGTCAGCAACCGCGCCACATCCAGCACGGGTCCCTCTTTTCCTGCAAACTCATGGGCCCAGTCCCGGTAGCGTTCCGCCTGCCGGGTATCGATCCGGGTCGCGCCCTCGATCCCGCCGCGCTCGATGCGAATCCCCAACTCCACCCGCCCCCGGCGGATATGACGGCCCACCTCGGCCTTGATCTCCGCCTCCAGGGCGGCCCAACTGCGGGGCAGACGGCAACTGATGTCCAGAAACCGATGGTTGACGGTACGCAACTCCACCGACACCCCCCCGTCGGTATCGGCGCGCCCATACCCGGTCATGGAAGACAGGCTCACCCGGAAGCCCCCGCGGAGATGGTCACCCGCTTCATGGCGCGTTTGCCCGCACGCACCACGTACGGGCCGCCCACGGGTACGCAATACCGGGGGTCGTCCACCCGCTCCCCGTCGATCTGCACCGCCCCGGACTGAATCCGGCGCCGGGCCTCCGAACGGCTGGGCACCAGCTTTGCGGCCGCAAGCAGTGCCGGCAGCCACATGTCGGTGCCGTCTGCCACCAGCGCGACCTCTTCCAGTTCGTCCGGCACCTGGCCTTTGGAAAAGCGGGCGACAAACGCCGCCTCGGCACCGTCTGCCGCAGCTTTATCGTGATAACGGGCCACGATATCGGCGGCCAGCTTTTTCTTGGCCTCCATGGGGTGCAGGGCGCGCATTTCGTCCAGGTCCCAGTCGGTGAGCAGCTCCATGTAGCGCAGCATCAACACATCGGAGATCGACATGATTTTGCCGTACATATCGTCCGGCGCATCGGTCACCCCGATGTAGTTGCCGTAGCTTTTGCTCATCTTGCGGACGCCGTCGGTACCTTCCAGCAGCGGCACGGTCAGGATCGACTGGGGGGTCTGCCCGTAATCTTTCATCAGGTCACGGCCCACCAGCAGGTTGAATTTTTGATCGGTGCCACCCAGCTCCACATCGGGTTTCAGCTCTACCGAGTCGTACCCCTGCATCAGCGGATACAGAAATTCGTGAATGGCGATGGGCTGGCCCGCCTTGTAACGCTTGGAAAAATCGTCCCGGGTGAGCATGGGGGCCACGTTGAACTTTGCACACAGCTCGATCAGCGCCGCCAGATCCATGCCGGTCAGCCAACTGCCGTTGTTGACGACTTCTGTCTTGGTTTCGTCCAGCACCTTGAACACCTGCTCCTTGTAGGTGGCGGTGTTCTTTTCGATGTCTGCGGGGGTCAGTTGCGGGCGGGTTTCGGAACGGCCGCTGGGGTCGCCAATGCGAGCGGTATAGTCGCCGATGACCAGCAGCACCGTATGGCCAAACTTTTGAAACTGGGCCAGCTTGTGCAGCAGCACCGTATGCCCCAGATGAATATCCGGTGCGGTGGGGTCAAAGCCGGCCTTGACGCGCAGGGGGCGGCCTTCGGCATGGGCTTTTTTGAGTTGGGTGGCCAGCGCCCCCTCCGGCAGCAGTTCCACGGCCCCGCGGGCCAGCACCTCAAGCTGTTTATCGACCTGCGTCATTTAGGGCCTGTTGCTTGGTTGTCCGGTCATCTCCTGAGCCGCCACTTCACCCTGCCGCCACTGTTCTGCCAGCCATGCCCGCATGCCCCACATGACAAGCAGGAATAGCAGAAACAGCCCCAGCAGGGCGACAAAGCCGTTAGGAAATTTCCTCCACATACGCCTGGTATGCCGCCTTATCCATCAATGCCGCCCAGTCGTCCGGGTTGGACGGCTGCATGGCAAATAGCCAGCCTTCGCCGTACGGGTCAGAATTGATCCAGTCCGGGTTGCCGCCCACTTCATCGTGCACTTCCACAATCTTTCCGGACAGGGGGGCAATGATGGACGACACGGTTTTGGTGGACTCCACTTCGGCGACCGCATCACCCGCGGCAACCTCGGCCTCTTCCGTGGGCAGATCGATAAACACCAGGTCGCCCAGAGCGCTCTGGGCATAGTCGGTAATCCCGACCACGGCGCGATCCCCCTCCATGCGGACCCACTCGTGGTCCTTGGTGTAGCGCAACTGTGCGGTATCGCCCATACCCGTTTACCTGCCTGCAATGAAAGTGACTGGCGGTATCCTACAGGATTTCGTCGTCGCTAAAAAAGAACGCAATTTCCTGTGCGGCGGTTTCGGCGGAGTCGGAGCCGTGCACGCAGTTGGCGTCGATGCTTTCGGCAAAGTCGGCCCGAATCGTTCCGGAAGCGGCTTCCGCCGGGTTGGTGGCACCCATCAGGTCGCGGTTTTTGGCGATGGCGTCGTCCCCTTCCAGGGCCATGACCACCACTGGACCGGAACTCATGAAGCCGACCAGATCACCAAAGAACGGGCGCTCCCGGTGTACATCGTAAAAATCCCCGGCGCGGGATTCGGACAGCTTGATTTTTTTCATGGCGGCGATACGCAGGCCGTTGGTCTCAAAGCGGCTGATGATTTTGCCGATGACACCCTTTTTTACGCCGTCGGGCTTGATGATGGACAGAGTCCGTTCCATTTCCGGTTTTTACCTCCACATTCGGGTACAAAAATAATGACTGGTGATTCCGATGCGGCCTTTTTAGCCCGGAACCTTCAAATTTCAATCTTCAATTAAAGTCTCACGCCTCAAGTGCAGTCTCACGCCTCAAGTGCAGTCTCACGCCTCAAGCGGGAAAAACGTGGCGCTCGCCTTCTCCGACTCCCACACGGTCACGCGGGAAATGATGAGCACCTCGGTTTCGACCCGCTTCGACAACATTTCCCACACCCATCTGGCAATATTTTCTGCCGTGGGGTTCAGTTCGGTGAACGGAAACACTTCATTCAGGTAGGTATGGTCCACCTGGGACAACACGGCCCGGGTTTCGTCCTTCAAGGTGGCGAAGTCGAGGGCCATGCCCACGTCATCCAGCCGGTCCGATGCGACCGTTACCTCCACCTTCCAGTTATGTCCATGCAGGTTGCCACATTTTCCAGCGTAGCCACGCAGCATGTGCGCGCCGGAAAATCCCGTTTCGATGGTCACCTCGTACATGGGGGTCACCTAACGAGGCCTTCCCTTTGGCGTCAGGGGCCAGAGCGGCTTACGGCCGGCCAATCAGTTCGAGAACCGCCATGCTGGCGGCATCTCCCGGGCGGATACGGGTTGCCAGGATGCGGGTATAGCCGCCGGGCCGATCGGCAAAGTGCGGTCCCACGTCGTCAAACAGCCGTTGAACCGGCTCCTTGCCGCGCAGATACGCCGCTGCACGCCTGCGCGCAGAGACGTTGTCTTCGCGCCCCAGGGTGATCAGCTTTTCCACAATGGGGCGCAACGCCTTGGCCTTTTCGCGGGTGGTTTCAATCTTCCCGTGAATAATCAGCGAGCTTGCCATGTTGCGGAACATGGCCTTGCGATGGCTGGGGCTGCGCCCGAGTTTTGTACCCGCTTTTCTGTGCCTCATCTCGTTACACCAACCCTAAACAACCGGTTAATCCTAGACTTCTTCCGCAACTGCGGCGGTCTCGGGAATTTCAATTCCCGAAAGGTCCATGCCGAGGCCAAGCCCCATATCCTCAAGCACTTCCTTGATTTCATCAAGCGACTTCTTGCCGAAGTTCTTGGTACGCAGCATCTCTGACTCGGTACGCTGCACCAGGTCGCCAAGGGTGACGATCTCTGCGCCCTTGAGGCAGTTGGCTGCCCGCACCGAAAGCTCCAGTTCGCTTACCCGCCGGGCGTACACCTTGGCCATCTCGTTGGGGGCCTCGGTGTCGGCTGCCGGCGCCGGCTCCTCCGCTTCATCGAAGTTGATGAAGATGGTCAGCTCGTCTTTCAAAATCTTGGCGGCGAATGCCACGGCGTCATCCGGGCGCACGCTGCCGTCGGTCCACACCTCGAGGGTGAGCCGGTCGTAATCGGTAATCCGGCCCACACGGGCGTTTTCCACCTGCATGTTGACCCGCTGCACCGGCGTGTAGATCGCGTCCACGGCAATCACCCCGATGGGGTCCGACTCGTTCTTGTTCTGGGCGGCAGGCACATAGCCACGGCCAATGCCGAGGGTCATTTCCATCTCAAAATTGGCATCGTCGTTCAGGGTGGCAATCACCGCATCCGGAGTCAGCATGTCCACATCGGCGCCGGTATCGATGTCGGCACCGGTAACCACTCCGGGGCCTTTCTTCGTCACCTTTATGGTGCGGTCTTCGGTCACGTGGCTCTTGAAGCGCAGCTGCTTCACGTTGAGCACGATGTCGGTCACGTCTTCCCGCACACCAGGGATGTTGGTGAACTCGTGAAGCGCGCCCTCCACGCGGATTGACTTGACCGCCACACCGGCAATGGACGAAAGCAGCACCCGGCGCAGCCCGTTTCCGATCGTGGTGCCAAAACCACGTTCGAACGGCTCGGCCGAGAACTTTCCGTACGTGTCGGTCAGTGTATTGCGGTCAACCTCCAAACCTTTCGGCGACTGAAAGTCAGCGGTACGAATCAGCATGAATTCTCTTTTACCCTCATTTAGCCCGATACCGGGCGGGTCTTTTAAATTTGTGCGGGCAGCCCTTCCCCAACGGGGAGGAAGCGGTTATCTGGAGTACAACTCCACAACCAACTGCTCGTTGACATCCTGATCAATCTGTTCGCGATTGGGCAACTGGTTGACTTTGCCGGTGAACGTGGCGGTATCCACCTCCAGCCACTCGGGCAGTCCGCGACCCATGACGCTTTCCATGGCCTCCATCACTAACGGATTCTGGCGGCTCTTTTCCTTCACCGTGACCACCTCGCCCACACGGCAGGCATAGGAGGCGATATCGACCTTGCGGTCGTTGACCTTCACATGTCCGTGGTTCACCAGCTGCCGGGCCTGGGCGCGGCTTTTGGCAAAACCCATGCGGAAAATCACGTTATCCAGCCGGCCCTCCAGCATCGACAGCATGTTGTGGCCGGTAATGCCGGGGCGTTTTTCGGCCTTGTAGTACAGGTTGCGGAACTGCTTTTCGAGCATTCCGTAAATGCGCTTGATCTTCTGCTTTTCGCGCAACTGAACGCTGTAATCACTGGCCTTGCGCGGGCGCCGTGTCTGGCCGTGCTGGCCCGGCACATAGGCGCGCCGGTCAATGGCGCATTTTTCCTTGAAGCAGCGGTCCCCTTTCAGGAACAGCTTGACGCCCTCGCGTCGACAAAGCCTGCAAACTGGATCGGTATTACGTGCCACGACTTATATTCACCCTACCATTATTCGTTTTATACCCGCCGCCGCTTGCACGGCCGACACCCGTTGTGGGGAATCGGGGTGACATCGCGGATCACGGTGATCTTGAGCCCGGAGGCAACCAGGGCGCGCACTGCGGACTCACGCCCGGGACCGGGTCCCCGCACCTGCACTTCCACTTCCCGCATGCCGTGGTCCATGGCGGCACGGCTTGCCGCTTCGGCAGCGCGCTGGGCCGCGAACGGCGTGCTTTTGCGGGAACCTTTGAACCCCTGGGCACCGGAACTGGACCAGGCAACCACGTTGCCCGCCCGATCGCTCAGGGAAACGATTGTATTGTTGAACGTTGCCCGCACATGGGCCACGCCCATCGGTACGTTCTTTTTCTCTTTTTTCTTGCCGCGTACAGCCATCGGTATTCCTACTTCTTCTTGCCGGGCACGCTGGCTGCGCGCCCTTTGCGGGTACGGGCGTTGGTCTTGGTACGCTGGCCGCGCACCGGCAGTCCGCGACGATGGCGCAGACCCCGGTAACAGCCAATGTCCATCATGCGTTTGATGTCCATGGAGCGCTGGCGCCTCAGGTCACCTTCGATGGTCCAGTTGGCCTCCAGTTCATCGCGCAGCCTGACCAGCTCCTGCTCGGCCAGATCCTTGCCCTTGGTGGCCGGGTCAACGCCCACGGCAGCCAGAATCTTGGCCGCAGCAGAGCGACCGATGCCAAAGATGGCGGTCAGTCCGATATCAATCCGCTTCACTGGCGGTATGTCGACGCCTACGATACGTGCCAAAGCCCGTCTCCTTAATTATCCCTGGCGCTGCTTGTGCTTCGGGTTGGGACAAATCACACGCACCACACCCCGGCGGCGCACCACCTTGCACTTGTCACAGATTGGTTTGACCGAAGCCCGTACCTTCATCGCTCATGCACCTTAAAAATACCCGCCCGGAACCCCGGTCAGGCGTTTACCGCTTTTTTTATCGCGGCGTATACATCTTCTACCGAACCGTCCGCCGGCACCTCCCGCAGGAGCCCGCGGCCGGCATAATAATCAAGCAGCGGGTGCGTGCTCTGGTTGTACACAGACAACCGCTTGCGGATCACCTCATCCTGATCGTCATCGCGCTGCACCAGCTCGTTTCCACACGCATCACATATCCCCTCTTTTTTCGGAGGAGCAAACGCCACGTGGTACATGGCCTGACACTGCCAGCAGGTGCGTCGACCGCTCAGGCGGGTCACCAACGCATCTTCATCCACTGCAAAGGCCACCACATGATCAATGGGTGCGGAAAAGTCGTCTAATATACCATCAAGCGCTTCCGCTTGACCAGTAGTTCTTGGAAATCCATCAAGAATAAATCCGGCGGCACATTCTTGCGAGGCCAGCTTGTCGCGGACGATACCAATCACCACTTCATCCGGCACCAGTCTGCCGGCACTCATAAACTCCTTGGCCTTGATGCCCATTGCGGTGCCGGTGGCCACCGCCTGTCTTAAAATGTCACCTGTGGCTACCTGGCAAAAGCCAAATTCCTTGCAAAAACAGGCTGCCTGGGTGCCCTTACCCGCACCGGGAGGACCGACAAAAACCAGTCGCATCTAGTTGCCCCTTCCGCGTACTTTGCCCTTCCGCAGGAACCCTTCGTAGTTGCGCTGGATCATGTGGGTTTCGATCTGCTGGGCGGTGTCCAGCCCCACGCCCACCACAATCAGTAGCGAGGTGCCGCCGAAATAAAACGGCAGGTTGGCCTGGTAGATGAGAATTTCCGGGATCACGCAGACAATGGCCAGATAAAGGGCTCCGGCAAAGGTGATCCGGGTCAACACGTAATAGATGTAATCGGTGGTCTTTTTGCCCGGACGGATGCCGGGAATAAACCCGCCGCTTCTTTTCATGTTGTCGGCGATATCCTGGGGATTCAGCACCACCGCCGTATAAAAGAAGGCAAAAAAGATGATCAAGCCAACATACACGGCGGTATACAGTGGCTGTCCAGGGCTCAACGAGGTGGCAATGCCCTGCACCCACGGCACCGTGAAAAAGCCGACAATGGTGGCCGGAAACGCAATCAGCGATGAAGCAAAGATCGGCGGAATCACCCCGGCGGTGTTCACTTTTAACGGAATATGGGTGTTCTGGCCACCGTACATGCGGTTGCCCACCACCCGCCGGGCATACTGCACCGACAGCTTTCTGCGGCCCGATTCCAGAAACACGATGGCCGTCACCACCACCGCCATGAGCCCGATCAGCGCCACCACCAGCACCACATTCAGCTGGCCGGTTTCGTACAGCCGGTAAGTATTGACGACACCCGCGGGCATGCCCGACACGATGCCGGAAAAGATAATCAACGAAATGCCGTTACCGATGCCGCGCTCGGTCACCTGCTCCCCCAACCACATGAGGAACGCGGTGCCCCCCACCAGGGTAATGACGGTCATGGCCCGGAACGACCAGCCCGGGTCCATGACAAACGCGCCGTCGTTCATGCCCTCCAGGCCAAAAGAAATACCGATGGCCTGCACGGTGCCGATGCAGATGGTCAGGTAGCGGGTGTACTGGCTGATCTGCCGCCGCCCACTCTCTCCCTCCTTGGCCAACTGGGCCAGGGAAGGCACCACCACGGTCATCAACTGCAGGATAATCGAGGCGGAAATGTACGGCATGATGCCCAGGGCGACAATGGTCAGCTTGGACAGCGCTCCACCGGAAAAGATGTCGAGAAACCCCATGATCGCGCCGCCCCGCTCCAGCAGGAAGGTGGACAAAGCGTTGCCGTTGATGCCGGGGGTGGGGATATGGGCCGCCAACCGGTAGATGGCCAGCACCCCAAGGGTAAACATAATCCGGGAACGAAGTTCCGGAATCTTGTATATGTTCTGGAGTGTATTACTTATGCGAGCGAGCACTGACGATCCCCGTCTATCAGATCAGTTCAACCGCACCGCCAGCCGCCTCGATTTTCTCGCGGGCGGACTTGCTTGCGGCGTGTACACGCACCGTGATGGCCCGGGACAAATCCCCGACGCCCAGAATCTTGACCCGCTTGGCCGATTTGCGAATCAATCCGCGCTCATGCAGCAGGTCAACCGTGATCTCGCTGACCTTCTCCAGGTCGCTTAAGCTGCCCACGTTCACCACGGCGTACGGCTCCCGGAACGGGTTGGTAAACCCGCGCTTCGGTACCCGGCGAATCAGCGGCATCTGCCCGCCCTCAAATCCGGGGCCTTTGCCGCCGCCCGAGCGGGCGTTCTGGCCCTTGTGTCCACGGGTGGAGGTTTTGCCCATCCCGCTGCCAGGGCCACGGCCCACGCGCTTTTTGCGCTTGCGGCTGCCCGGTGCCGGTTTTAGCTCTTCAATCCGCATTATTTCTTCCCTTCCACCACGTGGACCAGGTGACAAACCTTGGCAACCATGCCCCGAATTTCAGGCGTATCGACCCGCATCAACTCTTGATTGGTGCGCTTGAATCCCAGCCCGCTCACGGTGGCCCGCTGCTTGGGGTTGGCTCCGATTACGCTCTTCACCAGCTTGATGCGAAGGGTTCGCTCTTGTTTCTTTTCCACCACGTTACTGCTCCGTGTCGCCGTCGGCCTGACGGACGCGCTTGATGTCATCCGGGTGGCGCAGGGATTTCAGCCCCTCCATGGTGGCCCGCAGCACATTGGCGGTACTGCCGCCGCCCAGCGACTTGCTGACCACGTTGCGGATACCGGCCACTTCCATAATGGCGCGCACCGGACCGCCAGCAATCACGCCACGCCCCTCACGGGCCGGCTTGATCATGACCCTTCCGGCCCCCCAGACGCCGTTCACCTGGTACGGCACGGTGCCGTTGATGATCGGAATCTGCACCATCGCCAGCTTGGCTTTTTCGATGGCCTTGCGGATGGCTTCCGGCACCTCACGGGCCTTGCCCTTGGCAAATCCCACGGAGCCGTGGCCGTCACCCACCACCACCAGCGCCGAGAAGGAAAAGCGCTTGCCGCCCTTTACCACCTTGGCCGTGCGGTTGATATAGACCACCTTCTCCTGAAGGGCGTCTTCTTCCTGATAAATCGTTGCCATTTCCTAAAACCTGTCCGTGCCGCTAACGCGGCCTAAAACGTGAGTCCACCCTTGCGGGCACCGTCCGCAAGCGCCGCCACCCGACCGTGGTACTGATAACCACCCCGGTCAAACACCACCTTCTTGATCTTTTTGGCTGTCGCCCGCTCGGCGAGCAGTTCGCCCACCTTCGCTGCGGTATCCACCGGCTTGCCGGAAGTCACCCCGCTCTCACGGCTGGATGCCGCAGCCAGCGTGCTGCCGGCCACATCATCAATCAACTGCGCATAGATGTAGCGGTTGCTGCGAAACACCGCCAAACGCGGGCGCATCGCCGTACCTGCAATTTTTTTGCGTACCCGTACCCGACGACGGGTGCGGGACAATACTGTCTTTGCTGTCAACTTCGGCACTTTACTACAGCCCCTTACTTCTTACCGCTTTTGCCTTCTTTGCGACGAATCACCTCATCCGAATAGGCAATCCCCTTGCCCTTGTAAGGCTCTGGGGGACGATACCCTCGAATGTTGGCCGCAACCTGACCCACCCGGGCCTTGTTAATCCCTTTTATCAATACCGTCGTGGTGCCTTCCACGGAAAGCTCCACCCCGTCCGGGGCGGCCACTTCCACCGGATGCGAAAAACCGAGCGTCAGCGACAGGGCCTTGCCCTTCATCTGAGCGCGGTAACCCACACCGGAAAGCAGCAGGCGCTTTTCAAACCCCTGGGACACTCCGGTCACCATGTTGGCCAGATCGGCGCGCATCAGGCCGTGCCGGGCACGGGCCTCGCGGTCATCACCATCACGGGCCACATTGGCCTCGTTCTCAGCCACCGTGACGCTAGTGCGCTTTTCCACCACCCGGTCAATCTGACCCTTGGGGCCTTTTACCGCCACCTTGCCGTCGGCGACCGTAATGGTCACGCCGGACGGGATCGAGACCGGAAGAATTCCTATACGCGACATCGTTTTCCCCTTACCAGACCGAACACAGCACTTCGCCGCCAATTCCCTGGCGACGGGCTTCCTTGTCGGTAATCAACCCGCGGGAAGTGGTCAGGATGGAAATCCCGTAGCCACCCTGCACCCAGGGGATTTCATCCTTGTTTACGTAGTGGCGCAGCCCGGGCGAACTCACCCGCTTGATGCCCTCGATGGCCGGGCGGCCGTCCACATACTTCAGATCAATCCGAATGCGGGGATGATCGTCTTCGGGCGTTTCCCGCTCGTATCCCCGGATGTACCCTTCACGGGTCATCACCACCAGGATGGCGGCCTTCAGGTGGCTGGCGGGAACGTGCAGCGACTCGTGCTTACGCATCTGCGCGTTGCGGATGCGGGTCAACAGGTCGGCGACTGGATCGGTCATACTCATGATTCGTTCTCTTTCCTTACCAGCTCGACTTGATCACGCCCGGCACACGCCCGGCCAGACTTTCCTGACGGAAGCAGATACGACACATCTGAAACCGGCGGATATAGCCACGGGGACGTCCGCACACGCGGCAACGGTTACGCTGCCGCACGTGAAACTTGGGCGTCCGGGCTGCCTTTGCAATCATTGACTTCTTGGCCACAATAAACCCTTTCTGTTACGCATTCCTGAACGGCATGCCCATTAACCGAAGCAGGGCAAGGCCCTCTTCGTCGGTGCGGGCCGTGGTGACAAAGCTGATATCCATACCGTGGACGCTGGCCGTTTTCTCGTAATCGATCTCCGGGAAAATCAGTTGCTCACGGATACCCATCGTGAAGTTTCCGCGCCCGTCAAACCCCTTGGGCGACACCCCGCGAAAGTCGCGAATACGCGGCAACGACAGGGAGATCAACCGATCCATAAACTCATACATGGTGCGCCGACGCAGGGTCACTTTGCAGCCGATGGCCATGTTTTCCCGCAGACGAAAGCCCGCGATGGCCTTTCTGGAGCGGGTGACCACGGCCTTCTGCCCGGTGATGGTGCCCAACTCTTCCACGGCGGCATCCAGCAGCTTGCTGTTGTTGATGGCCTCGCCCATGCCCACGTTGAGCACAATCTTGGAAACGCGCGGCACGTCCATGACGTTGGCGATACTCAACTCGCTCTTTAAGGCGGCCATCACCTCGTTCTGATATTTTTCCTGCATCCGGACCATTACATTTGCCTCTCGGGTCACTTCTTCCTGCTCTTGTCCAGGCTCTCGCCGCAGTGCTTGCAGACGCGCATCTTGGCACCGTCTTTCAGCGGCTCGGTCTTCACCCGGGTCGGCTTGTCGCAGCCACCACACACAACCATTACATTGGACGATTGAATGGGTGCCTCATATTCCATGATGCCGCCCTGCTGGTTTTTGCTGCTGGGCTTGGTGTGGCGCTTGATCATATGCACCTTTTCCACCACCAGACGCCCGGACTCGGCATTCACGGACAGCACCTTGCCGCGCTTGCCTTTGTCCCGACCTGCCAGCACCAGCACTTCGTCGTCTTTTTTTACTCGCGCAAGGGCCATCAGATGACCTCCGGCGCAAGCGATACAATCTTCATGTACTTCTTCCAGCGCAACTCACGGGCCACCGGACCGAAGATACGGGTGCCGACCGGCTCCCCGTCCTTGCCCACCAGCACCGCCGCGTTTTCATCAAAGCGAATGTAGCTGCCGTCGTCGCGCCGCACCTGCTTTTTGGTGCGCACCACCACGGCCTTGACCACGTCTCCGCGCTTGACGCCCGCGTGGGGAATGGCCTGCTTGACCGTGCCCACAATCTCGTCGCCCAGGCTAGCGTAGCGCCGTTTGGAGCCGCCCACCACGTGAAAACACATCAATTTTTTAGCACCGGAATTATCGGCGACTTCAAGCATGGTCTGGGGCTGAATCACGACACCACCTCCAACACCCGCCATCTTTTGGTTTTACTCATCGGGCGGATTTCCACCAGCTTCACCCGGGCACCGGACTTGGCAATGCCTTTCTCGTCATGGGCATACACCTTGCCGCGCCGACGGATCACCCGTTTGTATACCGGATGACGCAGGGTGCGCTCGGTTTGCACCACGACGGTTTTATCCATTTTGTCAGAGATCACGACACCCTCAATCACCTTCCGGCTTGTCGCTTTCTGTTGTGTAGTACCACCCATGTTACGCGCTCGCCTTTTGCTTCATAACGGTGATCACCCTGGCAACCTCCCGCCGTACCTGACTGACTCTGGACGGATTGGCAAGATTGCCCATGGCCGCCTGAAAGCGCAGGTTAAATAACTCTTTACGCAGATCCGCCTCGTGCTTCAGCAGGGCGTCTGTCTCTTTGCCACGCATGTCCTTGATGTCCATCAGTGGTCTCCTCTGGAAACGATGCGTACGGGAATCGGCAGCTTGGACGCCGCAAGTTTCAGGGCGCCGATCGACAATTCTTCCGACGCACCGGCCATTTCGAACAACATCCGCCCCGGCCGCACTACGGCCACCCAGTATTCCGGCGAGCCCTTACCCTTGCCCATGCGGGTCTCCGCAGGCTTTTTGGTGATGGGCTTGTCCGGAAACACCCGAATCCACACCTTGCCGCCACGCTTGACGTGACGGGTCATGGCAATACGAGCGGCCTCAATCTGCCGACTGGTGAGCCAGCCACACCCCATCGCCTTGAGGCCGTAATCGCCAAAGTCCAGCGAGGCGCCGCCTTTGGCTTCGCCTTTCATGCGACCTTTGAACACCTTGCGGTGCCGTACTTTCTTGGGGCTAAGCATCGTCTTTCCTAATCAGCCAAAATTACCCGGATGTCTTTTTCGTGCCCGACTCGGGCAACACATCACCGTTATAAATCCACACCTTCACACCAATACGACCGTAGGTGGTGGCCGCCTCCGCGGTACCGTAATCGATATCCGCCCGGAGTGTATGCAACGGAACCCGGCCCTCCCGATACCATTCGGTACGGGCAATCTCAGCGCCAGCGAGTCGACCGGAACAGGTGATTTTAACGCCTTTTGCGCCGAACCGCAACGATGAAGCCACGCTCTTTTTCATGGCGCGCCGGAAGGCGATCCGCTTTTCCAACTGGGCCGCCACACTCTCTGCCACCAGGGTGGCGTTGGTTTCCGGCTTTTTGATCTCGAGGATGTTGATATACACGTCCGCATCGGTCATCCGGTCCAGATCGGACTTGAGCTTGTCCACCTCGGCGCCTTTTCTGCCGATGATCACACCGGGACGCGCCGTGTGCAGGTTCAGACGCAGCTGGTTGCCGGAGCGCTCGATCTCGATCCTGGCAAGCCCTGCATGATAGAGGCGGCTTTTCACCATCTTGCGGATGGAAAGGTCCTCGTGCAGAAAATTTGCGTAATCTCTCTTGTTCGCATACCAGACCGATTCCCAGCCCTTGATGTAGCCGAGCCGAAACCCGATCGGATGAACTTTTTGACCCACTTTAAGCGAGCTCCTTAACACTATCGCCGGTTGATACCACCATGGTGATGTGGCTGGTCGGCTTTAAAATACGGTTGGACCGGCCCTGCGCTCTGGGGCGCATACGCTTGAGTACCGGACCACCATCGGCCCAGCAACGGGAAATGACCAGATCGTCCACATCGCCCAGTTCCCGATCCTCGGCGTTGGCCACGGCGCTTTTGAGCACCTGCTCCACGATCCGTGCGGCACCCTGGGGCATAAATTTCAGACGGTTCAGCGCTTCGCCTGCGGGGCAGCCCCGAACGGTATCCAGCACCAGGCGCACTTTACGTGCCCCGACCCTTATATATTTTGCAGTTGCGCGTACTTCCATCTTTACTTACCTGCTCTTCTTTTCGCTCTTTACATGCCCACGAAAGGTGCGGGTGGGCGCAAACTCCCCCAGCTTGTGTCCCACCAGATTTTCGCTCACAAACACCGGCATAAATTTATGACCGTTGTGCACCTGGAAGGTCATCCCCACCATGTCCGGCGTAATCATCGACCGCCGGGCCCATGTCTTGATCACTTCACGGCCGCCAGCAGCTTGTGCCCGCTCTACCTTGCGGGCGAGGGCGGCATCGATAAACGGACCTTTTTTCAGAGAACGAGGCATACTTTTTCCTTACAACATCTCTACTTTTTGCGCCGACTGACAATCATGTGATCGGTGCGTTTGTTATTTCGGGTCCGATACCCCTTGGCGGGCTGGCCCCACGGGCTGACCGGATGACGGCCACCGCTGGTTTTGCCCTCACCACCACCCATGGGGTGATCGACCGGGTTCATGGCCACGCCGCGCACCTTGGGGCGACGCCCCAGCCAGCGACTGCGGCCCGCCTTGCCGATTTTCACGTTTTCGTGATCGGTGTTGCCCACCTGGCCGATGGTGGCCAGACACTCCAGGCGCACCTTGCGTACCTCGCCGGAACGCACCCGCAGCATGGCAAACACCCCCTCCTTGGCCATCAACTGCGCCGACGCACCGGCGGAACGCGCCATCTTGCCGCCACCCTTGGGCTGCAGCTCAATGTTGTGCACGATGGTACCCAGCGGCATGTTGCCCAGCGGCATGGTGTTGCCGATGTTCACCTCCACCCGCTCGCCGGAGAAGATGGTATCGCCCACGTTCAGCCCGTGCGGGTGCAGAATGTAGCGACGCTCGCCATCCAGATAGCAGATCAGGCAGATACGGGCCGAACGGTTCGGATCGTACTCGATGGTTTCCACCTTGCCGGGCACGTCAAACTTGTTGCGGCGAAAATCCACGATGCGAATATGGCGTTTGTGTCCGCCGCCACGGCGACGCATGGTAATACGACCGTTGTTGTTGCGACCGTTGATGCGCTTCTTCGCCTTCAACAGTGGCTTGTGCGGCGTGGCCTCGGTGATCTCGTCGAACCCGGAAACACTCATGCCCCGGCGGCCGGGAGAGGTGGGTTTATAATTGCGAACCGGCATCTAAAATCCCTTAGTTTTCAAACAGATTCAGTTTGTGCCCGGCGGCCAGGGTAACAATCGCCCGCTTGCGGCTTCGGCGTCTGCCGGAAAACTTGCCCATACGTTTGACCTTGCCCTTCACGTTGATCGTGTTGACCTTGGCCACCTTCACTTCAAACACCGCCTCGACGGCCTTGGCGACCTCAACCTTGTTGGCGTCGGTTGCCACGTCAAACACAACCCGGCGACCGTCGTCTGCAAGGCTTACGGTTTTTTCCGACAACACGGGCCGGATCAGGATGGTATGGGGATCACGATTCATCGCCGCTGTCCTTCTTCTTGGTCGGGGTCTTGGCTTTCGCCTTGGCCGGGGCCGCTTTCTTGGCCGGGGCCGCTTTCTTGGCCGGGGCCTTCGCCTTGGCCGGAGCCGCCTTCTTGGCCGGGGCCTTCGCCTTGGCCGGAGCCGCCTTCTTGGCCGGGGCTTTCGCCTTGGCCGGAGCTGCCTCTTTGGCCGGAGCCTTCGCCTTGGCCGGGGCCGCCTCTTTGGCTGGAACCGCCTTTTTGGCCGGGGCTTTCGCCGTCACCTTTTGGACCGGGGCCGCTTTCAGGCCCTCCACCCGGGCCACTTCGGTCTCGCCCAACGCAGTGATCGCGTCTTTGGAAAATACCAGTCGCCGGGCCACCACCACGTCGTACGGAGTCAGGTCGTGGGCTTCAATCACGCCCACGCCGCTCACGTTGCGGCTGGCCAGCCCCAGGTTTTCGCCGATTTCCTTCACCACGTACAGGGCACCATTGGTGGCATCCAGTTGTCGGGCGATTTTGGCAAACTCGCGGGTCTTGGGGGCGCTCAGCTCCAGATCGCTCACGCAGATCAGCTTGCCTTCGCGCAGGGCGTCGGAAAGGGCCACGTGCAATGCGGCACGCACTTTCTTTCTGGGCATCCGGTAACTGTGGGAGCGGGGCGTCGGTCCAAAAATCGTACCGCCGCCTTTCCACAGGGGAGACCGGATGGAACCCACCCGGGCGCGGCCGGTGCCTTTTTGCTTCCACGGCTTCTTGCCGCCACCGGAAACCTCGCCGCGGGTCTTGGTGTCGTGGGTACCCTGACGCAGGGAGGCCAGCTGCCGGGTAATGACCTCGTGCAGCAACGCGCCGTTTTCGGCCCGTGCAAATACGGCATCGGGAAGCTCCACGTTGCCGGACGCCTTGCCCGCCTGATTGATTACGTTTACCTGTGCCATGTCCGGCCTACCCCTTTACCGACGGCCGAATGGTGACGGTGCCGCCCACCGGACCCGGTACCGCGCCCTTGATGAACAGCAGGTTCTCTTCCGGCAATACCTGCACCACAGTCAGCGCCTGAACGGTGCGGTTGACGTTGCCCAGCTGACCCGGCATTTTCTTGTTTTTGAACACCCGCGCAGGCCATGCACACTGGCCGATGGAACCCGGCGCACGCACATTTCTGGAACCGTGACCCTTGGGGCCGGAGGTGAAGTTGTGGCGCTTGATGGTACCGGCAAACCCTTTACCCTTGCTGACGCCTGACACGTCCACGATCTGGCCCGCTTCAAACTGATCGACCCCGACCACATCGCCCACGGACACGTCCCAATCGCCGCGAAACTCCTTGAGCGTACGAAACAGCTTGCCGCCGGAGGCCTTTAAATGGCCGATCCGGGCGCTGTCCACGTGCTTTTCCTTGGCTGGCTTGAACGCCAGCTGGATCGCCTCGTAGCCGTCCCGCTCCGACATTTTTTTCTGGGTCACGGTGCACGGCCCGGCCTCAACCACGGTGACCGGTATTACCCGCCCCTCGCCGTCAAACACCTGAGTCATGCCCAGTTTTGATCCAATCAATCCGCTCATCGCTTTAACCCTTGCCGCTTATCTTTTAAATCTTGATTTCCACGTCCACACCGGCAGACAGATTGATCTTCATCAGCGCGTCCACCGTTTCCGGGTTCGGCTGAATGATGTCAATCAGGCGCTTGTGGGTCCGAATTTCAAACTGGTCACGGGCCTTTTTGTCCGTATGCACCGACCGGTTGACGGTGAACTTGTTGATGCGGGTGGGCAAAGGGATCGGCCCGACCACCACGGCACCCGTACGGCTGACCGTATCCACGATTTCTTCCATGGATTTGTCGAGCAGACGGTGGTCGTACGCCTTCAGGCGAATCCGGATTTTCTGGCTGGCGGTGATCATTTTCGGTTACTCCACGATCTTGGTGATAACGCCAGCGCCCACGGTGCGGCCACCCTCGCGGATGGCGAAGCGCAGGCCTT
>CBDUXI010000020.1:0-36916 GCA_965371175.1 uncultured bacterium | reverse complement strand
GGGATAACATCAACCGCGTGACAGCTGATCTTGAGGTACGATAGACCCCCCCCTGATCTCAAAAACGGTGCTTGTGTGAACGACTGGACGCAGATTCAAACGGAGATAGACGGCTTTTCCATCGGCCAGCCGCCGGAGTGGGTGGTCACCTCCGTGCAGGACGGCGGCAAGCGCATCAAGGTGTCCGCGCCGGAGATGGCGGAGCAGATCGAAAGGCTGGCGGCGGCCCCGCTGGTGGCCATGTCCCGCTACCCGGTTCCCCACCGTGATCTGAACCCCAGCGTGCAGGTGGCCGTGCGCCCGTTGGGGCCGATGGCCGGAGCCGATCCGGTGACGGTGCTGGAAGCCGTGGCCGCCCCCATGGCGCAGATGCTGGAGGGGTTTAAGCAGGAGGAAACGCCGCACCCGATGGACATCGGCGGCCACCCTGCCGCCGCCATGCGCGCCACCTGCGCCCTCACCGGCAGCGGCCCCCGGATGCAGGTGATGGCCCGCACCTGGGTGGTGCCCATGGGCGATTACGTGTTCATCATCGGCATGACCGACAAGGCATCCGGCTCCGAACTGCCTGTGTTTCAGCAAATTCTGGATTCGATTGAGATCGGGGCGTAGCGCGAGATCGGGACGTAACCGACTCAGCCTTTCGGGACCGCCAGGATAAAACCCTCAACCCAATTGACTGTCGGGGTACCGCCGTCCGGGTACAGTTCGCCCCGCATCCCCTCGACCGTCAGCCGCACCCGCAGCACATCGTTTTGTGTTTCCAGGGTCATCTGCTTGCGGGTTGGGGTGTTGTCCCCCGGCTTTAACTCTCCCCCCACTTTTTTCAGGTCAAACACCAACGGCTGGTCCTGCATGCCGATGCGCCATACCGTAAGGATGGTCCCTTCGCGGCGGAAGGCGTAGCCGTCCCGTGGGCCGAACGGGATGGGTTCATATGTGCCGCTGCCGGAGTTTTCAAAGTGGTACAGCACGTCAAACCCTTTCACGCTGATGTCACGGTAGGCTTTTATCGAGCGCGTGCGAAAAAATTTTCCCGGTGATCCGTTGCCTTCGATCCGGCTGGTGAGCATGGAAAGGAGGGTGTCGTCCGCCTTGCCCTCAACCAGTTCGTGTTGCGCCAGCCATGCCCTGTAGGTGGGCTCCCGCAGATCGTCCGAGAGGTATTTGGCCACATCCCGAATACGCTCCTTCACCTGATCGAGCCGTTCCGGGTTTTTGGCCAGATCGACAGAACCCGGCAGGGTGTCGTGGGCGGTCAGCAGACTCTTGAGTTCGGACAGTTGGCTGCGGGTGGCAACCGGCCCCGCGCCCCACGGGCCAAAACAGGCCAGCAGCAGCAGCACGGCAAGCGATGCGGGGGCCACCATCAAACGCGGCGGGCGGGTCATGCTGCCGTAGGCGGCCAGCCCCGCCAGCCACACGGTCAACAGCAGCAGGCCGTAACGCGCTTCGGTGATGCCGTAATCGCCCACCCGCACCAGCACGGCGATGGCCAGCAGCACCACCGGCACCAGCAGCAACGGCGGGAACAACCGCCACCACAGGCGCACCAGCTTGTTGCCGCTGTCCTGCCACGGCCACGAGGCCACCCACACCGATACGCCAAAGGCGGCGAACCCGGCAATCAGCCAGCCGACTTTTCCCTCCGGCAACTGCAACTGGATTAGCGTCCACCCGGCGAAAGCGTAGATCAGCACCAGATAGGCCGTGCCCAGCGGCACCAGCAGCCCCGCCACCAGCCAGCGGGCCTCCCGCGGGGGGTCACCCTCCGGTGCGGTATCCAGACTGCGGGGAATGCCCGCCAGCGCGATCCATGCGGCGCCGATGCCGAAGCAGCCCGACCAGATGATGGTCGATATGCGGTTTTTTATTGGCCAGTCGGGTTCCCAGAACAGGGTTTCCACCCCCGCCTGCAGCCCCCACAGCCCCAGTGCGGCCACCAGCGCCACGCACAGGGCCAGGCCGGTGCGCCACAGGGAGGTGGATAGAAAATGCCACGCGGCCCGGTCGTCTACGCCGCGCCCCACAAACGGCGCGGCCATGGCTGCAAGCAGCACCGCCGGCATAAGAAGCCACCATTGGGGGGTGGCGGCGGAGACGTTGCCGCCCAGCGCCACCCACGGGTGCAGCGCCACCAGCCCCAGGGCGGCAAAGGAGGCGGGCAGCCAGATAAAGAAGCGCCAGCCCCGGCTTTCCGCCGCAAGCTTGACCGCCAGTGTGGCAAACAGCGCCACCGGCAGGTACAGCACGGCCTGGCTATGAAACGCTCTGGTGTACAGTTCGGAGTTGCGCCCGTCGATCATGAGGGCACTCCACAGCACGGCGCAGAGTAAAGGCAGTGGAAAACGGAGTGGCACCCGGATCACTTCGCGGGCGGCGTCTTTCAGCCGGTCGGTAACGTTAGACATTAAAAAACTCCCCCTTGAGCTCAGGTCAGGCCGACTCCGGCTCGATCAGCACTTTTACGGCAATGGCGGCGGGCACGCCCAGCAACACGCCTAAAAAGCCGAACGCTTCACCCCCCACAAACAGGGCGAAGATGATCGCCACCGGGTGCAGCCCCACCCGGTCGCCGACGACTTTGGGGGAAATGATGACCCCTTCCAGGGTTTGCACCACGCCGAACACCAGCACCACATACAGCAGGTGAATCAGGTCAAAGTGGGTCAGAAAGGCGATGGCCAGGCTCAGGGTAATGCCCACCACAAACCCCAGGTACGGCACCATGTTGCCCAGTCCCGCGATCAGGCCGATGGCCAGCGCCGCTTCCACCCCGGCCAGGGTCAACCCGCCTGCATACAGGCCGGACAGGATGACCGCCACGGTCAGTTGGCCGCGCAGGAACTCGCCCAGCATGGTGTCGATACGGGTCAGGCGGGCGCGAAACGAACCCATCAACCGGTCGGGCATCCGGTCCAGCAGCCACGGAGTGACCCGGTGGTAGTCCATCATTAAGTAGAACGCCAGCACCGGAACGATGGCGGCGGACAGCACCCAGATGACCGCCCCCAATGTGCCCGAGGCTGCCCACTTGAGCAGGTCGCTGGTGGAGCCCAGGATGGTGGGGCCGATTTTCCCGGCCGATTCGGCCAGGGTGTCCAGCCACGCCTGAGCGCTTTGGGGCATTTCCGGCAGCACCCCGGAAAGGAACGGAATGCCCACCTCTTTCAAGCGGGCAAACGCCCCCGGCAACAGCGAAAACAGGTGGGAAACCTGCCGCTCCAGCACCGGCAGCAAGGTGAGCACCAGCACGGAAAGAAACGCCGATACGCCCACGAACACCAGGCTCGTGCCCAGCGGGCGCGGCAGTTTCCACTTCTCCAGCCGATCGACCCACGGGGCGAATACATAGGCGAACACAAAGGCCAGCAAAAACGGCAGCAAGGCATTCTTGAGGGTATACACGACCACCGCCGCAGCCACGAGCAGCACGGCCCACAACACCCACGCCAGCGGGGTCTCCCACGGTGCGTGATCTTTGCCTTTCAAAATACCCATGTGCAGAAGGTCTCCTTATGCGCCCTGGCCGGGTGGCCCGATCTTTCGCCCGACCCGCCGACGGTACGGTACAGGGTTCCCCCTGTCCATAAAGTAGAAATGCGGGGCGGGAGGATTTGCGGGGGCTGCCCGATGTTTTGCCGGTATTTTGCAAAAATATTCGGCCAAACGAAAATAAATCGACCGCCTGAATCCCCAGGCCGGGCGGAGTATAGGCGGGGGGGCCGAAAGGTGTCAACGCGCCTGCACAGAGGGCAAAACCCCCGGTTGGAAAAGCATTTTTTGCTATTTCCCCCCCCCGTCCACAGAACCTGTGGATAACCTATGGAAGAGCATGGTGGGGAACGGCATATTGCCCGATGCATGGCGGGGTTGCACAAAACGCACATATTTTGAACAGAAATAAACACATAATAAAAACAATGAGTTACGTGATGATCACGCAATTTTAAGGGGTTACGCGCAAAGTTTTTTATTGACACGGATGTTATCCACAGAAAGTCCACAGCGTGACAGTTTTGTCGCTTGAAATTTTTATGAAAAGGGGGTTGACGCCCCTCTTTCTTGCCGTTCCATAAGCGTGCCGGGTAAAGCGTGCGACCGGTCCCGCATAATGGGTGTCGGGATGCCCTTTCGACTACGCCGGGGGTGGCCGTTGCCCTTACAATGGCAAAACCTGCGGGAAGACCCGTGGGCTTACGTTAAGGAGAAGCATGACCGATTCCATCGGCGATCTGGATCGCCGTTACCTGTGGCACCCGTTCACCCAGATGGCCGACTGGGAAAAGGAGCCGCCCCTGGTGATTACCCGGGGCAACGGCTGCCTGCTGTATGACGAGGCGGGTAACGCCTATCTGGACGGCTCATCGTCCGTGTGGGTGAACCTGCACGGCCACGGCAAGGGGGCCATCAACCGGGCGCTGAAACGCCAGATCGACCGCCTGTCCCACGCCACGTCTCTGGGGCTGACCAACCCGCCCGCAGTGGAGTTGGGCGCACGCCTGATCCATATCGCCCCGGCGGGGCTTGCCCGCGTGTTTTACTCCGACAACGGCTCCACCGCCGTGGAAGTGGCCCTTAAAATGGCCTATCAGTACTGGCGTCAGCGGCGCAAAAACCCGCGCCCGGAAAAGCGCCGGTTCATCCATTTTCGGCATGCGTACCACGGCGATACGGTGGGGGCGGTGAGCGTGGGCGGCATTGACCGCTTTCACGAACTGTTTAAAGACCTTACCTTCCCCACGACCAGCGTGGAATTTCCGTACTGCTACCGCTGCCCGTGGGACAAGTTGCCCGACACCTGCGCCCTGCATTGCCTGGGGGCGGTGGAAGAAGCGCTGGAAACACACGGCGATCAGGCGGCGGGGTTTGTGGTGGAGCCGCTGGTGCAGGGCGCGTCCGGCCTCCTCACCATGCCGGACGGATACCTGAAACAGCTGGCGGAGTTGTGCCGCAGGCACGATGTACTGTTGATTGCCGATGAGGTGGCCACCGGCTTCGGACGTACCGGGCGCATGTTTGCCTGCGAGCACGAACAGGTGACCCCCGACTTGATGTGCCTTTCCAAAGGCATCACGGGGGGGTATCTGCCGCTGGCGGCCACCCTGGCCACGGAAAAAATATATGACGCCTTTCTGGGCCGGTACGATGAGTTCCGTACTTTTTTCCACGGCCACAGCTACACGGGCAACCCACTCGGGTGCGCGGCGGCACTGGCTTCCCTGGATGTGTTTGAAACGGAAGATGTGCTGGAAAAGATGCAGCCCCGCATTCGCCACCTGTGGTCGACGCTAAAAAAAGAGTTGGGAGATCACCCGCACGTGGGAGAAATTCGCGGCAAGGGGCTGATGGTGGGGGTGGAACTGGTCGAAAATCGGGCCACCAAAAAACCGTTTCCCATTGAGGCGCAAATAGGCAACCGGGTGGGGCGTGCCGCCCGGGATAAGGGCGTGCTGATTCGCCCCATCGGCAACGTGGTGGTGTTGATGCCGCCTTTGGCCATGACCCGGCCCCAATTGACGCAATTGGTGACTAAAACGGCATTGTCCATAACACAGGTGACATCCGGTTCCGGTTAGTGTAAAAAAAAACGTATCGGGAACTTTACGTAGGGATAAAGTCGTCTAAGCTTGTGGTAGATACCTCCCCTTGGGCGGAAAGGGGTTTTATGGCCGGCGGAGGAGGAAATCTGATGACCCACAGCTACCGTGGCAGCCACGGCGCCACGTTTCTGTACAATCCCGGAAAGGACGGCAACGTCACCATTATTCATGACGACGAACACGTAACCGTGTCGTTTTCCGATCTGATGGAGTTTGCGCGTACGATCCTGAACGATGCGCCGGAAAAAGAGGCGGAGGCCGCCGGGGGCTAATCCTTAAAAAAACGATCCGCTAACGGCGCCTTAGTGATTGCTTTTGCGCTTTCTCCGCCGCCGCCCGCCATGCAGATACCGCCCTCCCACGGCGATGAGGATGATGGCCAGCACCAGCAGGGCGGGGCCGATGGGGCCGTAGACGGCCAGGCGGTCGGTGAACTCCCGGAGCAGCAGCGACCAGCAGGCGATGCCCAGATAGATGCCACCCAGGACCGCGGCCAGCGTCACCCACGGGCGGAAACCCAGCAGGTAGCCGATGGCGCATCCGACCACCGGGCCCGTCATCCAGAACGGTATCCAGACGAATGCCATCAGGCCGATCAGGCCGTACTTGCGAACCGTTTCCCGGTGTTTTTCCGCCGCCCTTCTGGTGCGCACAATCAGCCTGCCGATGGTTCTGATGCGCACCAGCCGTTCCCAGCCGAATACGAACAGGGGATAGAACAGCAGCACCAGTACGGTTTCGATCAGCATATTGACCGGGATCACCAGATTGTGCCCGAAGCCCGTGGCATAGCCGACCGAAAGGCCCGCGGCATAGCCGAACAGGATATTGGCCGCCGCCATTGCCCACAGCGCGCCAGACGATTCGGGAGAGATCAGCCAGATGGCGCCCAGCGCGATCAGCCCGGCGGTGGCCAGCGCCAGCCCCAGCACAAAGATGCGCCCCTCGGTGGTGGTGAGCAGTTCGCCCCACGCAGACCCGTTGGCCCGGTCTGTGCCGGGAGAGGGCGTTACCATGATCTTGTTACCTGCGCCGGGTCAGCACCACGGCTGCCCGATGTCTGCGGCGGGGCGGGCGTGGCTTTTATCTACCAGCGCCTGCCCCAGGTCGGCATTTTCCTTTTGCAGGTCGCCCCGCACCCGGCCGGCGGTGGCCGCAGGCTCAATGCCGCTGATGGTGACGGTATCGGCGCCGCTCAACCAGCTTTCGGTAAATGCTTGCGCCTTTTTTGCGGCCTTGGCCTCGCAGGTGGATTCGGCCTGCGGGTCCGGCGGGGTCACCCCGGCAAGATGCAGTTCGATGCGCTGGGCAAGGCCGGGCCACAGGGCCACGTCCAGCACGATCTGCGCGCCTTCCACCACCCGCACGACGGTGGCTTGATACGGGCCGTACACGTGCCCTTTTTCCACAATGAACGACGGCGGGGCGATGACGGCGGCGCGGGCGGCCAGCTCTCTGGCCTGTCGTTTTGCGAGCGCGCGTTTGGCGCCGGTGGGTTGGGCAAACTTGCGCCCGGCCAGCGGCCCCTCGTGGCAGTGGTAATAGCTGGTGCTTCTTTCCTTATGGCAGCCCAGGTCGTCCAGCTTGCCTTTGTGGGGCAGGGCCGGGGTGGCAAAGGCAAGGCTGGTCAGCAGTGCAATAAACAGGGGCATTGGACGGCGCGGTTTCATGGAACACTCCTAAAAAAAGACTGCCCGGATTGTAGGGAATCTGGGGGGAAAAAGAAAAAGCGCGGGCGGGCCGACCGCGCTTTTTTTTGGAAAGATTCTAGTCGCCGCACGAATCGGGCGCCTGATCCGGGCAGTACTGCTTGCGGATAGCGCACGCGCGTTTCGGGTCGCTGCGCCGATTCTCCACAAATTCAGCGTAGTGGATGCAGTTTTGCTCCACGGTCTGGCCGGGTACGGTGGGCGCATCGAACGACCTCCGGTACAGGGTATCCGCCTCCCTGATCTTCCCCGTGTGTTCGTACATCCAGCCCAGGTTCCAGGTGTTGATCGGATCTTCCGGGTTGAGTTTGACGGCTCTCTCGCTATAGCGGATGGCCTCCTCGTCTTTTCCCAGGGAGAATAGCAGGCCGCCAATGTTGGCAATAATCCGGTGCTCGTCGGGGTAGCGCGCCTCCAGCACCTGCATGAACGCCGCCCCGGCTGCGAACTTGCGGGCGGCAAAAAACCGTGGGGAATAATCGAGCCACTCCTCCAGCGCATCCGGGCCGGTGTAGCTTTTCAGGCTGTCTTTCAGGGCCTCCGCGGTACGGCTGAACTGGCCCGATACCATCAGCATGTGCAGGCGGCCCTGATGGATGCTCAGGTCCTCCGGCGCCAGGCGGATGGCTTCGTCCAGGTGGTTCAGGGCACGGTCGAGCGCTTCCCCGGCAAATCCGGGGCGAATCTGTCCGCCGCCCGTATCATCCCCTTCGAGCATGATGGTGCGGGCGGCGGCGCCCTCCACGTTGGCCAGACATTTGTGCCCCTCGGCCCGATAGTGTTTATCGCTTTTTTTGAGCCACCCGGTGCAGAGCGTCCGGGCTGCGTCGATGCGCTCGGCGCGGATGAGCGCCAGCCATTGATCGACTGGATCGGTTTGCGCGGCGTGCACTGTACCTGCGCCCATCCCAATCAACACGGTAAAAAAGACCGCGCCGAGCAGCTTGCGGAATCCACGTCCGTGCGTTTGTTCCATGGGTTCCCCTTGCGCTATCGGAAATTGCCAGCCGCCATTACCCGGGGAAGATAACCGGAAGCGGGGGGCGGGGCAAGGAGCGTTACGCCGACTGTTCCATTGTTTTTGGCGGGCCGTCCAGGGTGGTGCGGACGGTGGCCGCCAACTCGTCGGTGCGGTACGGCTTGTGGATGTAGGCGGCGGCACCTGCCTCCAGCAGGTCGTGGGCCTGCCCGTGGCGGGAGAAGCCGGAGGCGACCACCACCTTGACGTCCGGGTCGATCTGTTTTAGCCCGGCAAGGGTCTCCCGGCCACTCATTTTTGGCATGACGATATCCAGCAGCACCAGGGCGATGGATTCGCCGTATTCCCGATACACGTCCAGCGCTTCCTGTCCGCTCAGGGCCTGTACCACGCCGTAGCCTGCGCGGGCCAGTATCTCGCGGGCGGCTTCCAGTTCCGCCGGTTCGTCGTCGATCACCAGCACCGTTTCCACCCCCTGGGGAATCTCGGGAGGGAGGAGCTCGTCCAGCACGGCCATGGACCCCTCCAGGGCCGGCAGGTACAGGCGCACGGTCGTACCGTGGCCGGGGCTGGAGGCCACGGTAATCTGGCCCCCGTGGCGCTGGATGATGCCCCACACCATGGCTAGCCCCAGCCCGGTGTTCTCGCCCGGCGTGCGGGTGGTGAAGAACGGCTCGAACATTTTTTTTCTGGTTTCCGGGGTCATGCCGTGGCCGGTGTCGGACACGCTCAGGCATATGAACTTTCCGGGGGGCAGGCCGGGGGGGGCCATCGGGTCGTTTTCGGCAATTTCGGCCATGTCACAGGTCAGGGTAATTTTCCCGCCGTGGGGCATGGCGTCGCGGGCGTTGGCGCACAGGTTGGCCAGCACTTCGTACAGCTGTGCGCCATCTCCTTCTACCGCCGCAAGGTGCGTGTCGGTGCGGGCGTCCACGATAATGTTCCGCTCGGCGTAGTCTTTTTCCATGGCACCGACAATTTGCTGGACGATGTCGCCCACCCGCACCCGGCCGGAGTGATACTTGCCGCCCCGGGCATAGCCCAGCAGCTGGCGGGTCAATTCCGAGGCGCGGGCGGCGGAGCGCTCGATGATGTCGGTGTAGTGGTACACCTTGTCGTCTTCCGGCACGCGGTCCTTGATGAGGGCGGCGTACCCCAGAATGCCACCCAGGGCGTTGTTGTAGTCGTGGGCAATACCGCCCGCCAGGGCGCCGATGCCGGCCATTTTGTCTGCTTCCGCCCGGTGTTCGGCGGCCTGTATTCTGTGGGTGATGTCGCGCACCACCAGTTGCGCTCGCGGGCCGTCTGCGTGCGGCACGGTGCCCGCAGCTATCTCCACCTGCACGGGGCCGCTTTCGGGTCGGGAAAAGCGGGTTTCAAACAGTTCGTCCGCGCCGCTCAAGGCGGCGCTCAGGTGCTGGTGCAGTTCCGCCCGAAGCGGCGGTACGTCGGATACCAGTTCTTCAAATGCGCGGCCATGCAGGGCCGACTCGCCCATACCGGCAAGCGTTTTGGCGGGGCCGTTGGACGCCACAATGCACCCTTCCGCATCCAGCAAAAACACGGCATCCGGCATATCAAACGGCGACGGCTGCGGCAGGGCGGTCACTTCCTCCAACTGGCGGGCGATGTGGGCAAGGGCCTCGTCCCCTTCCGGTTTTTGTTCTTCCCGCCGTGAGGGTGCCACTTTCACCGGCCACAGCAGCAGCAACAGGGCGGCGGCAAGCCCCGTAGCCAGGGGCCACAGCCACGGGGCGAAACTTTCCAGGGGAACCGTCAGCTTTACCCACGGGCCGTCCGCCACCTGCCATACCCGTTCGGACGCGGGCAACAGGGGGCTTTCTTTTGCGGGCGGCTGCCCATCATAAAACGTCAGGGTGCCGCCTGCGGCCAACGCCCAGTCGGCCAGCCGGTCGGCGCCGGCCCGGTGACCTGCAACCACGGCCCCGGTGATGGTTTTTGCCTTGTCAAAAATGGGCGCGGCGGCCAGCACCAGCACCTTGCCGCCGGTGACAGACAGGCCGGAGGAGGCGTGGCCGTTCAGGGCAGCCTGTACCCGTGGGGAACCCGGAACAGAGGCTTCCACCGGGTCCAGGCTGACCACGGCCCGGCCTTCTTTGTCGGTGATGACCAGCAGTTCGCCATCGGCCCTGCCCGCGGGGGAAAAACCGGTGGCCGGGGGGCGCAGGGTCAACCGTGCCAGGTCGGGCTGCCCGGAGAGAATGCGCGCCTGTTCGGCCACGGCGCGAACTTCTTCCCGCCACACGTCGGAGACCCGGTTCATGCCCGTTAAAAGGGCCGTGTCCGCCTGCCGCACCGCTTGCAGATAAGGGGGCAGGGAAGCGGCGAATGCCGCGGCCAGCAGGGCGATGCCCGCCAAAACCATGAGTTTGCGTTTCACCCGCCAGTGCATCATGAAGCCCCAGTTTACGCTCAAAGAATGAGCAGATTGTACCACAGCATCGCCCGTCAGCACCGTTTCCGGACTTGTCCATCGGTCGGCAGCCCCCGTACCATGCGGTGCATGGACAGTCCTTCCAGCAAGTCGTGGCCCACGGTCCGCATTCGGGGCGGGGAGCGCGTTGAAGAAGACGACCGGGTGGCGGTGGAAACCGTGGTCACCTTTTTCGTCAACGATATCGAAGTGGCCACCCTGCTGTGCAGCCCCGGCCATATCGATGCGCTGGCGGTGGGGTTTCTGTGCGGGGAGGGGGTACTCAAAAAACCGGAACAACTGATCTCGTCCACCTACGACCGGGGCAAAGGCATCGTGCGCGTGCGGGTGAAAAAATCCGTGGACCTGTCGCCGTTTACCGGGGAGCGCAAAGGCACCCTGACATCCGGCTGCGGCAAGGGGCAGACCTATACGTTTGTGCGTGACATGAAGGAACTGGAACCGCTGCCGTTTGGCCTCACGCTGGATTCCGGGGAAATTTCAAAAAAGATAAAGGGTTTCATCCACCGCTCGGAGACCTACCGGGCGACCGGCGGCGTGCATTCGGCCATGCTCTGGAACGACGGGGGGCCGGAGCCGTTCTGCGAAGACCTGGGCCGCCACAACGCGGTGGACAAGGTGTTGGGCCGCTGCCTCATGGAAGGGATTGACGCGGCGGGCAAGGCGCTCTTGACCAGTGGCCGCCTGTCTTCCGAAATTGCCATCAAGTGCGCCCGCGCGCGGGTGCCCATTGCCATTTCCCGCAACGCCCCCACCAGCTTCAGTGTGCAACTGGCGAAAGCCGTGGATTTGACCCTGGTGGGGTTCGTCCGCGGCGACCGGATGAACGTCTATACCTGCCCGGAACGAATCATGTTTAAAAACATGACAAACCCCTTGTAAAAACATTTGCTTACGCGCAACATGGGGCCGTCAAGGGGTGTTTCCGGGATGGACCCCGGCGAAGAAGGGAGGTGGGCGCGGTGCATCGGTTGCCGTGGGGCAGCAAGGACGCTTCGAGTTCACGGACGGGTCAACCCGCCCGGCCATCTCATTGTTCTTTTTTTTCACAACAATCGGAGGACGTCATGTTTACGCGCAATGCTATGCGCGTGTCGGCGTTGGTTTGCGCCTTCACGTTTTTTGCAGTCTTTATGGGGGTGCTCATGTCGCCCGATTCGGCGGAGGCGGTCTCCCAGTGGGCGCGCAAGTACAAGACCGATTGCACTACCTGCCATACGGTGTTTCCGCGCCTGAATTCGTATGGTGAACAGTTCATGCGGGCGGGGTACCAGTTGCCCGGGCAGGAACCGGACGGGGACGAGCACAAAATGCGGGTGGGGGACATGACCATTGATGACGTAACGAACCTGATTGGCTTCCGCCTGTCGCTCACCCCGTTCAAGGTGGAGACAAACAAAGCCGACGCCGCCGGGGAGAGCCACGATCTGATGACCATCGGTGATGCCGACTGGATTCAGTTTTTCGTGGCCGGGTCGATTCACAAAAACGTGTCGTTCTTCACCGAGATGGCGTTTGACGATGAGGGGACCCAGACGTTCCATTACAGTTGGTGGAAAATTGGTTTCCACAATCTGATGGGGAGCGAGAAGGTCAACCTGTCGATGGGCAATATTTCGCCCATCGATTTTTCGTCCCATTCCAACCGGCTGCGGATTTTTGCGCCGGTCAAGAACGACGTGTACAACATCAAGACCGCCAACGGCACGGGGGATGACTCCCTCGGCGTCAGCGGTTCGCGGCCCGGCATCCAGTATTACGGCTACGGCGGGCCGATGCTCTGGTGGGCCGGGGTCAGCCCTGGCGCGAGTGCCAAGGACAGCAACGACGGCCTGTTCTACTGGGCCGGACTGCGCGCGGAGATGACCGAACTGTCCGGCTCCGACCTTGCGGGCTCGTCCGTCTCCCTGTGGGCCCTCAACGGAGAGGACGTGGCGGGTACGGCGGGACCGACCTACATCAGGTCCGATACCACCCGCTATCAGGCGGCGGGCAACCTGCGCCTGGGCAACCTGGACGTGCAGGCCGCTTACGTGTGGGGCGATGACGACGACGGCGACCTGACCACGCCAGTGATCGACACGTTCGAGTTTACCGGCATCGCGCTACAGGGGGCGATGCTGGTGGGCAACAAGTGGTACCCGGCCATCTCCTATGACCTGGTGGACCGGGAAGGGACGGCGGCGGGCGCCGACTCCAGCACCCACACCATTACCCCGGCGCTGTCCTTGCTGATGCGGCCCAACATGCGGCTGGGCGTGTACGCCACCATGGACCTGAACGACGACGTGGGTCACACCAAGGCCAACACCTATCAGGTGAACCTGCGGACGATGTTCTAGGGGGGTGCCCCGTCTCCATGTCGTCGCTTTTCGGCGGCGTGGAGGCGGGGACGTTGCGGCCTACCCGCCCTGGGGCGGCCCCTGATAGCGGCTGCTGACCGTCAGGGTAGACAGATACCCGGCCAGCGCGCGGGCGTGCGCTTCCGACAGTTTTGCAAACATGGCGTGGCCGTTGCCGGGGTAGACGTCCAGGTGGTTGCCGGAAGTAATGTAACCAAAAATCCAGCCTTCGCCCTTGTCTGAAAGCTCGGACCCCAACTCCGGCGCCAGATTGCCGCCGTGCCCCTGCACCGCATGGCACGAAAGGCAGCCTTCGTTCCCCAGTACCGCCCGCCCCGGATGGGCGGTGGAGTTTGCCGGGGCGGATCCGTCCGGTGCGGGGGAGCAGGCGGCGGCCAGCACCGCCGCCATGATCGATAACCGAAATGCGCGCAACATGGGGGTATTATCCGCCCGTGCGGTCAGGGTGCACAATTAAATTCATACTTTTGAGGGAGTTACAAAAACGGGGGGCGGGGGCATACTGAATCCTCAGGGGGTCGAATAAAGACCTGCCGTAAGAAAGTTGCCATGCCCCACCCGACGTACGCAATCACCTCATCGAACGCGAATTGGCCTGAGACCGGACGCCTCACTCGGTCACAACGATTCGACGTTCGCATTTGCGTACGGGTGGCGGCACGGCCGCGCGATCCAAAACCGGTGATATAAACCGGGCACATACGCACCGGCCCTGCATCCGGTGAAGAAAAACGCCTCGCGGATACTCGAATCTGCGGGGCGTTTTTGTATGCTTGAGCCATGAACGGCTCGGCTTCCAACCCTTCTCCCGCGTCAAACGCTGCGCTGGAACAACGCCTGCGCGGCCATGTGCGTGCCCTTGCGGACGGCATCGGCCCCCGTGGGTTGTTTGCCCCCGAGGCGCTGGCGCAGGCGGAGAAGTACATCCACGACCAGCTTGCGGCGATGGGGTATACGGTGCGGCGGGAGCCGGTGGAGGCCGCCCAGGGGCGGTCCCACAATCTGGTGGTGGAGCGCGTGGGGAGTGACCCGAATGGCGGCATCTGGCTGCCGGGCGCCCATTACGACACCGTGCCCGGCACGCCGGGGGCGGACGACAACACCAGCGCGGTGGCCGTGCTGCTGGAGATGGCGCGGGCGTTTGCCAGCGTCACCCCGAAACAGACCGTGCGCCTTGTATTTTTTACCAACGAGGAAATGCCCCACTTCAGCACCTGTTCGCAAGGGGCCATGGTGCACGCCGCCGGATGCCGCGCGCGCAATGAGAAAATCCTCATGATGGCGTCGCTGGAGATGCTGGGGTACTACAGCGAGAAGCCGGGCAGCCAGCGCTACCCCGCCGGGCTTTCGGCCTGCTATCCGGACGTGGGGAATTTTGTGGCGATGGTGGGCAGCCTGCGGCACGGGCGCGTACTGCGCCGGCTGGTGAGCGCCTTTAAACGGTGTGGTTTTCCGTGTGAATATCTGGCCACGCCGTTCTGGTTTCCGGCGCTGGTGCGCAGCGACCATTTTGCCTTCTGGCTGCACCGCTACCCGGCGGTGATGATTACCGATACCGCCGACTTTCGGAACCCCCATTACCACTCGGCGAGCGACACGCCGGATACCCTGAATTTTGGGGCCATGACACAGGTAACCCAGGGGCTTGCCGACGCCTTTTTACGCCTGTCCGGCGCTTAGGCGGGGGCTTTAGGGCTCTTCCCGGCCGAACAGCCGGTTGAAGGTGAACTCGGTCAGCAGTTCCTGGGCGTCGATGGGCACCGCTCCAAAGTCGATGCCTGTCCCTCCGGCATCCGAACGGGTAATGGTGCCGGGAATGGAGAAATTGCGCTCCAGGCCGCTGACGATAATATCAAAATGGAGCATGACGTAGGTCCGGACCGGGAACAGCATAAGCCCCTTGAACAGCGCGCCATGGCAACTGATGTTAATCAGACGGCCAGGGTGTTCCTCCTGTCCCCCTTGCAGCGACAGACGCGCCTGGGCGGGCACGGAAAAGCGTGGGCTGCGGACGGACTGGTTTTCGGTTGCGATGTCGTTGATTTCATCCATAACGCAAACCCCTTCGGCGAAAACAGGCATTTTCTTTAGGTGAAGAGAGATTGCTGACGTGGCGGGGCACTTGAAATCGATCCGCTTAATTTGATATAAATAGTTACACTTACCGCCACAGTTTGATTTTTGTGTGGTCCGGTGCCTGGGAGTGCAAGCAAGGGAGAAGGGCCGTTGCGAGATCAACTCCTCCTGCAAAACAATGCCCTGGCAAGTCTGGCGCGGGAACCCGCCCTGGCTGCCGGTGACTTCGACGTGGCGGTGCGCCGGATCACCGAAACGGCCTCCCGCATTCTGGGTGTGGAGCGCTCCAGCGTGTGGCTCTTCAATGCCGAACGCAACCGCATGACCTGTATTGACCTGTACGAGCAGGGTGCACACAGCGCCGGTGCACAAATTACTGCCGCCGATTGCCCCGCCTATTTTGCGGCGCTGGATGAAGCGGGCCTGATCGTCGCTGACAATGCCCGTTCCGATCCCAGAATACGGGAGTGTGCGGACGATTATCTGCTGCCAAACGACATTTTTTCCCTGATGGATGCCCCGATTCTGGCGGGTGGGGAGCTGGTTGGCGTGATCTGCGTGGAGCACGTGGGGAAAAAGCGGAAATGGACCGCCGTCGAACAGAATTTTGCCGGGTCCCTGGCCCACTTTATCTGCCTGGCCAGAGAAACCTGCAAGCGCAAGGAAACCGAGGCAACCCTGCGCAAGGCCGGTGAGGAACTGGAGCGCCGGGTGGCGGAGCGGACCCTCGCACTGAAGCTCTCCAACGAGGAACTCCACCGGGCGGCTGCCGAGCGCGAGGAGACCGAGATTGCGCTACGCAAAAGCCGGACGATCAATATGGAGGCCCAGGCCATCGCCCATCTGGGCTACTGGTCGTGGCAGGTGGAGAGCAACAAGGTGACCTGGTCCGACGGTAGCTACCGGATATTCGGCCGTACCCGCGAGCAACTGGGCGATACCTACGAAAGCTTTCTGGCTACCCTCCACCCGGACGACAGGGAGCGGGTGGCGCAGACAGTGGAACAGTCCATCCGTACGGGCGAGCCGTACCGCTGCGAATACCGGGTGGTGCTGCCGGACGGCAAGACGGTGCGCTCCGTGGATGCCCAGGGAAAAACAGCGCTGCACCCGGAAACCGGTGAGCCGATCAGCCTGATCGGCACGGTGCTGGATATTACCGAGCGCAGGGCCATCGAAGCCGCCCTGAAAATGCGGGAAGAAGAACTCCGGCGCACCCGCAAGCTGGAATCCATCGGCACCCTGGCGGGCGGGGTGGCCCACGACTTCAACAACGTGTGTGCGGGCATCATGGCCTCTGTGGAACTTGCGCTGAACCAGACGCCGCCGGACGATCCCCGGCATCCGTTGCTCAAAAACGCCCTCACCGCCGTGGAGCGGGGCCGGGATGTGGTCCGGCACCTGCTGCATTTTGCCCGCAAGGAAAACGCCCAGCCAAAAGTGCTGTGCCTGGATGAGCTGATTTCCGAAGTCGCCGTGTTGTCCCGGGCCGCGTTCGACCCACGGGTACGGGTGGTCGAGCAGGTGGAGGCGGGGCCGTTTTTTCTGCGGGGCGATTACGGCCACCTGCATCAGGTGTTGATGAACCTGTGTATCAATGCCCGTGACGCGGTGCTGGAAAAGGGCGAGGGCGAAGTGATCCTGGCCGTCCGGACCGCCGTGGAAGTGCCGGAGTCTGTGACCCGGAAAAACACGTCCGGGCCGTATGTGTTGATTGAGGTGAAAGACAACGGCGTGGGGATTCCGGAAGCCATTATGGACCGGATCATGGAGCCTTTTTTCACCACCAAGGAGGTGGGCAAGGGAACCGGCCTGGGCCTTTCCACCGCCTACGGTATTATTGAAGCCCACGGCGGCCTGATGGTGTGCGACAGCGTGGCGGGCGAAGGAACGCGCTTTCAGGTATTTCTTCCCGCTCTGGCCACGCGCCCGGAAGAAGACGATGCAAAAAGTAAGCGGGACAAAAAGACGGCCACAGGGAGCGCGGCGTTGACCTCCACCCGGCGGGTGCTGGTGGTGGAAGACGAGGAGATCCTGCGCGAGATGATCTCGGGCCACCTTTCCGGGTGCGGTTACGACGTCACCATGGCCGAAGACGGGCATACGGCCCTGGAGCATGTGGCTGGCTCCGGTGCATTTCACCTGGTATTGATGGATTTAATGATGCCAAAGCTGGGTGGTGAAGAGCTTGTGCAGCGCATTCTGGAAAAGCAGCCGGACCTGCCCGTGATCGTCATGACGGGCTATGCGGATAACGCGGTGATGGCCAGGGTGGAGGCATTGGGCTGCAAGGGGCTGCTGGAAAAACCGTTCAGCCTGGATACACTGGTAGACGAACTGGAACGCCACCTGGACGGAAACGAGCCACCCAAAAGCCGGGAAGCTTCCGGGTGACTGCGGACTTGCCACTCCGATAAACTCGCCCCATGTAAATCTACGTGGTTGCGGACGCCTGGCCGGTGAGGGACGTGGGGGTGGGGGTGCCCACCCGCCACAAGCTGACCGTGCATATGGTCAGCAATTCCATGATGCGCCTGCCCGCTGGCGATCTGGTGCAGCGGGTGGTGGTGGGGGGCGACGCCGATGCCGCAGACGACTGGATCGCCGAACGCATCAGTGCCGCAGACATCGCCATTACCGCCGATATCCCTCTGGCGGGCCGCTGCCTGAAGGCCGATGCCGCGGTGCTCGGTCCCACCGGTAAACCGTTTACCGAAGACGGCATCGGCTCGGCCCTGGCCATGCGCGAACTGATGGGGCACCTGCGCGATACGGGCGAGATTTCAGGCGGCGGCCCGCCGTTTAACAAAAAAGACCGCTCCCGCTTTCTGGAAGCCCTGGAGCGGATGATCCGGGCGGTGCGGAAAAAAGGCTGAACGGGCGACCCGCGCCACGTTAATCCGTTTGTAATCCGGGGCTCGTTCGAATCGTGAGGGCCTCGGCAATGGCCTTCGCGACGACCTGGTTTCCCTCCAGGTTGTAATGTCTGTCGTCGGGGGACACCCAGAGCTCTTTTGGCTCCCGCCCGGTTCTGTCCATATAGATCCGAACCGCATCTTTGGTGTCGATGAAATCAGTGATTCCCGCACGTTGGAATATTCGTTTCAGCACGCGTTCCTGGTGCGTCGTTTTTCTTGTTTCTCCGGATGCGTAGATCAGAACGAACGTCGCATCGATGTTGTTCTTTTCGATAAACGCCTGTGCCATCCGGATGACCCGAAGGTTGACCTCCTCGCATACCGCATCACATTTTCTGGTCGTTCCCCGCAGACGTTTGAGCGCCATGACGCTGGCTCTGTAAACGAGTAGCTCGGAGGCAAAGCCTGTATTCCGGATGTAATCCTGGTGATTCAGGTACGCAGGCGGGCTGATGACCAATTCCCCGTCTTGCAGGGAAAAACGGGGTTTGAGTCCCGCTCTGTACGCCAACTGCGTGCGCCGGATATCGTCCAGATAGATACCGATCAATACCTTGGGGCGATACGGGGCAAAGCGCTCGTACTCGTGCATGAACCGAAGGACGATCTGGCCTGTGCCATAACCGCCCACCCCGTAGTTCAGTACGTTAAATTCAGGCAGGAGGGCGCCAACCAGTTGGGGCAGGCGTCCCGCATCCTCATCGGACACCGACTGAACCATTGAGTCGCCAAAAAACAGTAATGGGCGTTGGGTGATGTCGTCCAGGGTTCGGTAGTCTGTACCGACCGCATCAAATTCATTCCCCTGGGACAAGTGAGAAATCCACCCGAACTGCGGGTGCGCCTGGACCAGCAATTTTGGCCGGACCTCTTGCCTGCGCATCTTCAGGACCCAATACCTGTTATCCACGATGGGATAGTACGTTTCCGGATCACTGAACACGGGAACCTGGACCAGAGAGGTTAATATGGCAAGCCGAAAAAAGACCTCAACAATCACAATCAGAATCGAAAAGGATACGACTGTAAGCAGTACGCTTTTTCTATCGATTCGTTCAAAAAGTCTTTTCATGACCTTGGGGTTCTCCCGAAAAACGGATTCAGCCGGGGCGGCAGTATAGCAAAATGGCGGGGGAGAGAGCGCCGCCCCCGTCGGCTGCGGCTGTCGGCCTGCTGGTGTATGCCGGGTGCCTGCCAACGAAAAAGGGCCGCCCGGAGGCGACCCTTACGCGACAAAAAAATGGAGCGGGAAACCGGATTCGAACCGGCGACCCCAACCTTGGCAAGGTTGTGCTCTACCAACTGAGCTATTCCCGCATATGCCCGAAAGCAGTTGGCTATGATACCCGAACGATGCGGGTTGTTCAAAAGATTTTAGTGGCGAACCCGCCCGTCCGGGTTGACCACCCGAAAGGTGCGCGGGCCGATCTGGCGCAGGTACAGGGTGTACTCGTCACCCGTGACATAGCCGGGATCGTCTGCGATCTCAAGGCCCGGTCCACGGGTCTGCTGCACCACCACCGCGCCCCGGGCGTTGCCCTTGAACACGTCGGCCACCCGCACGCTCACATGGGTGAGCGGCACGGCGGCGTTGCCGGAACCGGCAAACCCCGCGGCGGCACTGCCCCGCACCGTGCCCCGGATGACCAGGTCGGCGGCGTCGAACATCTCATTTTCCGTGTCGTATTGTTCGGCCCAGATGGCATGGCCAATCGAGGCACAGCCGAACCTCGGGTGGCACTTGGGGCCGCCCCCACCGCCGCCGCCGCCATCGGCACCGTGGTCTTCGGCATACATCAGGTCCAGCTGTTCGGTGTCGTGAATATTGGGGATGGGGAAGGAAAGCGGCCTGGTTTCGTCGTTCATGCAACTATCGTCCGGCGTGCCGCCGGTGGTGCCTTCGCGGTTGTGATCCAGGCCGAAAGCATGGCCGATCTCCTGGCACAACACATGTTGCCATTCGACCGGCTGGTCAAACCCGTAATACCCCGCCAAGGTGACGTAATAGTCGTTGGCCTTGGCGCTGCCCCGGACGATGTGCTTGTTCTTGCCCCGGGTGACCGAAATGCTGGCCAGCCCCAGCCAGCCGGTATTGCCGTAGTTGTCGTTATAGCTTTCGATATCGCCGGAGCCGCCCGCCACGGCAGACACGGAAAGATAAGCGCCGCCAAAGCTGTTCCAGTCGACGGCCGTGTCGGCAAACAGGGCGGGCCAATTGGGCACTGCGGCGGTGTGGTTGTCCCCCACGGTCAGGTGCAGGACATTGGTACCGTCTTTCTTCCAGTGATAGCTCGACCACTGATGATCGGCCCATGCGACCGGCGCCGACAGTACGGTGATGCCCAGAATCAGGCTGATAAAGCGGCTCTTTTTCCCCATGGCGACGTTCCTTTACACAATTTTCATTGTTGGATTATGAGTGAAACTCAAACAAGTCCGTTTAACGATTGTAGCAGAAACAGGCAAATATGGCCGGGCGTGCAATTTTCCGCCGGGGGTGGCACCTTCGGCCTGCCGGTCGTATGCTGACCACCCCATGCGTGAGCGTCCTGCCCATATTCTGCCTACGATTGCCCTCTCCCAGTTTGCCGGCACCTCTTTGTGGTTTGCCGGCAATGCGGTGGTGGACGACCTGGAGCAGATCGTACGGATGGGTCCCCAGGCGGCAGGGTGGCTCATATCGGCGGTGCAGTTTGGCTTTATCTTCGGCACCCTGGTGTTTGCATTTTTTGCCATTTCGGACCGGTTCTCCTCCCGCTGGGTGTTCTTCGGCTGTGCCGCGTTGGGGGCCGTATCCAACCTGGGAATCTACTTTTTTTCCGAGGCGTTGGTTCCGATGCTGGCCTCCCGGTTTTTGACCGGGTTTTTTCTGGCGGGCATCTACCCGGTGGGGATGAAGATTGCGGCGGGCTGGTACCGGGAAGGGCTGGGCCGGGCCATCGGCTATCTGGTGGGGGCGCTGGTGCTGGGTACGGCGCTGCCCCATCTGGTCAAGGGGCTGGGGCAGACGGTGCCGTGGCAGACGGTGGTCTTTTCGGTGTCGGCGGTGGCCCTGGCCGGGGGGCTGTTGATGCTGTGGGTGCCGGACGGCCCGCATCTGAAAAACGGCGCGCGCTTTTCGCCCGGTGCCTTGCGGAGCATCTTTTCCTCGGCGGCGTTTCGCGCCAGCGCGTTTGGCTATTTCGGCCACATGTGGGAGTTGTATGCCCTGTGGACCTTTGTGCCGTTTGCGCTGGCTGTCCACGCGGCCCTGCCGGGCCACATGCCGTTGAACGTGCCGCTTTGGAGTTTTGCGATCATTGGCGCGGGCAGCCTGGGCTGCGTCGTGGGCGGGGTGATTTCGCAAAAAAGCGGTAGTGCCAAAGTGGCGTTCGCCCAGCTTTCCGCTTCCGGGGTTTGCTGCCTGATCTCGCCGTTCATGCTGTTTTTCCCCACGCCGCTGTTTCTGGCCTTTCTGTTGTTCTGGGGCGTGGTGGTGGTGGGTGACTCCCCCCAGTTTTCGGCCCTGAACGCCGCCACCGCGCCGCCGGAGCGGGTGGGGTCGGCGCTGACCATCGTCAACTGCATCGGTTTTTCCATCACGATTTTCAGCATTCAACTGCTGAGCATGATGGCCGCAAAGGTTCCGCCCCAATGGCTGTTTTTGCCCCTGGCCGCGGGACCGTTACTGGGGCTTTATGCCCTGCGTTCGCTGGTGAGGGAAAAGGCGGACGTCAGAACTTGAGTTCCAGCGCCCCGCACAAAAAACGCATGAGCGGAGTCGCCTGCTTGTAGGCGGCGGATACCTTGTCGAGCAACTCCGGGCGGCTCAGGTCGGCGTGGGTCAGGTCGGTGATGCCGATGAAGTCCTTGCGCTTCAAATCCTCAATCATGGGGTGATCCGGGTCGTACCCTTTGGGGGCGCGCTTTAGCCGGTCGCCCTCCAAGTGCCAGCCGGAGATTGAGGCGCGGGCGGTTTGCCATCCTTGCGGGTCGGCCGCGATGGCGTCGCGGATCTTCCCCAGCGCTGACCCGTCCGGGTGCCATACTCCGGCGCCGATGAATACCTGTTCCGGGTCAATGTGAAAGTAGTAGCCCGGCGCGTGTACATCCTTGCCGCGCTCGTGGCGGAACTGGATGCCGATGTTGGTTTTATACGGCACTTTGTCTTTGGAAAAACGCGTGTCCCGATGGACCCGCATGAGGGAGCCTCCGGTCTTTTTGGGTACGGCGGTAAAGTGTGCGGAAAGGCCGGATAACGGCTGTGCCATGGCGGCAATAAACGCCAGGGCCGGATCGCGCACCTGATCTTCATAGCGGGCTTTATTGTCCTGAAACCACTCCCGGTTGTTGTGTGCGGCAAGCTCGGAAAGAAAGGTCGTGGTATCGGGAGAAAATCCGGAAAACGGTGCAAACTCCAGCGTCGGCTCCATAGCGCGTACCTCCTGTTTGCCAATGGCTGTTTACTGTTTGATTGTCGCCACCGTAGAGAAATAGCACACGATGAGAATGTGGGCAAACGGCAGGAGGGGATGGGGCCAGCCGGGCACACACGCTTTGCCCGTGAGCGGGCACGGGCCGAAGCCATCCACCGATGGGGGAGCGATCCGCGACCGCTCCCCCATCAGGGAAGATCAACTATAGGTGGGCTTTGCCACGCTGGCGCATGGCCCGTGGGCCTTGCACCAGAGACAGGGGACGCTAGTTACGCCACCCGCCGCCGCCACCGCCGCCGCCACGACCGCCGCCGCCTTCGCCACGGGGGCGGGCTTCGTTCACGGTCAACGGGCGACCCTGAAGGTCGGTGCCGTTCAGGCCGTTGATGGCTGTGGAGGCTTCTTCATCGGTGGACATTTCCACGAAACCGAATCCACGGGAGCGGCCCGTGAACTTGTCGGTGATTACGGATGCCGAGGACACCTGGCCGAAAGCTTCAAAAGCCTCCCGCAGCTCAACATCGGTGGTTTCGTAGGACAAATTTCCAACAAAAATGTTCATGGTCTGTTTCTCGTCACTTTCTGGGCAATGGTTACTACGGTCTCTGCCTGGATTGAGGCATAGTACCCGATTGTGACCCGCGCAACACAGGTTTGCGTTTTTTCCCACTGAATTTCCCAAACGGCTTTTGAGTAGAGGGTCGTTTTTTCCAGTGATTCCGAGGAGTTGCATCCTTATCATGAAAGCGTGCGCCGTCTGGCTTCGGGTGATCGCTGGCTGGCCTTGGGCGCTCGGAACCCGCGGCAGGGGTGCCACCCTGAGCCGGAGAAAGGCGAGGTAACGGCTTCTGTGCCACCTGCCTGCCGGTCAATCGCTCAACCTGATTCAGCTTGTGCCATTCCTGCCTGCCCACCAGCGAGATGGCCACGCCCTTGGCTCCGGCCCGACCGGTGCGGCCGATGCGGTGGATGTAGTCTTCCGCGGTCATGGGCATTTCAAAATTGATCACGTGGGTGATGCCCGGCACGTCCAGGCCGCGGGCGGCCACGTCGGTGGCGACCAGCACTTTTACCCGGCCCCGGCGCATTTTTTCCATCGTACGCTGGCGGGCGGCCTGGCTCATGTCGCCGTGCAGGGGGGCGCAGGCGTGGCCCTCATCCATCAGCTCTTCCGCCAGATCGTTGGCGCGCCGTTTGGTGGCGGTGAACACCACCGCCTGGGACAGTTGAGGATCGCTCAGGATGTGGGACAAAATGGCCTTCTTGTGCTTCAGGTCGCCGGCCTTATGCATCCACTGGTCGATGGATTCATGCCGTTGTTTGGCGGCGGCAAGCTGAATGCGTTCCGGATTGTTCAGGTGCCGCTTGACGACGCGATCGATGCGCCGGTCCAGGGTGGCGGAGAACAGCAGGGTCTGGCGATCCTGCGGGGTGGCCTCGGCGATTTCGGTCACGGCGTCCACGAAGCCCATGTCGAGCATGCGGTCGGCCTCGTCCAGCACCAGTACTTCTATCCGGGAAAAGTCGATACTGCCGCGTTCCATGTGGTCCATCAGGCGGCCGGGGGTGGCCACCAGCACGTCCAGGGGGGCGCGCAGCAGGCGAAACTGGGGCGGGTACGGCATGCCGCCGACAATGGTGCCCCAGCGCAGCCGGGCGAATTTGCCGAGTTCCTGTACCACCTTGGTGACCTGGTTGGCCAGCTCGCGGGTGGGGGTGAGGATCAGCATACGCGGGCCGTTGCCCCGGGCCTGTGAAGGGGTGAGCAGCCGCTGCAGGGACGGCAGCACAAACGCCGCCGTCTTGCCGGTGCCGGTCTGGGCCGAGGCCATGATATCGCGACCGTTCAGGGCCAGCGGAATGGCCCTTTTTTGAATTTCGGTCGGTTCGGAAAAACCGCAGGCATCGAGGGCGCGCAGCAGACAAGGGTCCAGGTCAAGTTCTTGAAAAGACAAAATAATTCCTCATCCACCAGCCACTGGTGGACTAAAGGGGTGTGTAAAACGAACCACACCTGACAAGTCAGATGTTTGTTGCGAACACCACTGTGGCAGGGGAGTGCGCGAGGTTCCTTCGGTTACGGTCCGCCGGAATGAATCCGAAAGACCGTGTGCGTCACCAACCGGAAAACCCGCGTTCAAGGAGGGATGCCAAAAAGGCCGGATAACGCGCCCCCACTCGGAGTGAAGGCAATCACGGTACTATACAGGCGTACCGGCTATTACGCCATAACTATTTAAAAAATCAGGGAAGGGGCTAACCGGAGAGCGGGCGGGTCCGGAGGCTGCGGTGCCGGTCGATCCAATAGCCCCAGGCCACCAGCAGCCACATGGACAGGGCAGAGACGGCCACGGTGGCGCCGTCTGGCGGGGGCGGACCCACAAGGCTGCCCACGTACAGGGCGACGAGCAGCCCCAGCAGCAGCCACAGGGCGCGGGAGCCGATTTTATCTTTTGCGCGGGTGGTCTTTTTATAGATAGCAAGGCCCACGGCAAGCAGTCCCCCTTCCACCAGCACCGAAGCCGGAAGCGAGTGCCACAGGCCCAGCCCCAGCGTGGGGCCGCCCGGCCACAGGGGCATGTCCGGGCGGTGGCTGATGAAATCCAGCACCCAGTGGCTGACCACCACAACGGCAATGCCGACCGCCGCCTTGGCCTGGCCCTTGTTTACGAACAACCAGATGAATCCCACCAGCACCCCCCAGCCGATATCGGCCAGCAGGCTGTGGCTGTACGGGTAGGAAATAAAATTGAGCGGGGTAACGGCGGTAATGCCCGGCTCCACCCGCACCACCTCCAGCCCGGTGAGCACGAATATCGGCCAGATCAAATCCACCCACTGGGCCGCCAGAAACAGCGTGCCCAGCGATGCGCCGGGAAGGCATTTTTTTGCGGCAAAGCCGACGGCAAAATGACCGATAAACATGGGGGGATGGTAGCGACTCGGGGGGGCGCAAACCACCCCTTGAATTTTTTTTTGACCGGGTCCATCCTCACCTTCCCGACCGGGGCGTGCCGAAAAGATGATATGTTCGAGCGTATCAATTATAAGCAGGAGCGATTCATGAATCGTTTTTTATCCGTATGGGCCGCTGCGCTGCTGGGCGGTGTTCTGTTTGCCGCACCGGCGCAGAGCCTGGATTTTGACGTAAGCATCGGGCTGATATTCGACGGCATTTCCGCCGAGATCAGCTTGAGCGACAAGGAAAAGGCCGAGCTGGCCCCGGTAATCCGGGAGCAACTGGAGCAGGGCGGCAGCATCGAAGCGGTGAGTGCGCTGGTGCACCAGTCGCTGGCCAAAGGCTGCCGGGGCACCTGCCTGGCCGAAACCGTGCGCGGCCGCAAGGGCGGTGCGCCGGGGCATTCCGGTGGCAAGGGCAAGGGCCACTAAAAAAACCGGTGTGACGCCGGTTGATTTGGATACCCCGTGAATTTAAAAAAACGGCTGCGGGGGGAAACAGAGCGCATCCCCGACGGGTGGTTCCGGGTGATGTCGGTGCTTCTGGGGGTGAGCCATTTTCTTTACCCCACGGAAAAACGGGCGGCAACCCTGGGCATTGAGGCGGGGATGACCGTGGTCGATTTTGGCTGCGGCCCCGGCCACTACGTGGCCCCGGCATCAAAACGGGTGGGGCCGGACGGGCTGGTGATTGCGCTCGACGTGCAGGAACTGGCGCTCCAGGCGGTAGAAAAACGGGCCAGTAAACACGGCCTGACCAACGTGCAGGCGGCGCTGGTGACCGATTATGTGTGCCCCCTGCCCGACGGCATCGCCGACCTGATCTATTCGCTGGACGTGATTCATATGGTGCCCCAGCTGGAGCGCTACTTCGCCGAAATGCGCCGCCTGATAAAACCTGCCGGAGTGCTGGTGATCGATCAGGGCCACCTGCCGAAAGCGGAAGCCCGCGAGCGCATTCTCCACAGCGGATACTGGACCATTGAAAGGGAGGCCGGCCGCCGCTTTTGGTGCCGACCGGCGTAGCACAAAAAAGGCCCCTTGCGGGGCCTTAAAAACGGAATCATTTTCGAAAATTTGGTGCCGGGTGGGGGCTGTTTGCGTCAGCCTTTATGACACTCCCGGCACGGGAGTTGGTTGCGGGGGCTCACAACCCACTACATTTGCTTTTTGGTAGGCGGAGTTATTTTACTTAATTTTTCAATGAGTTGTACCGCTATTGAAAAGCCTCGCCAGACCGCCATGGCATTTCTCATGATCGCCCTCAGCGAAGCGACCACAGGCCGATGGTCGCCATAATGGCTATAACCGGCAGGGCCAATGTGAGGAGCGCGTAAAAGCCCCGCTTATGTGGAGATGCCTGAGAAAATATTGTGGCAAGACGGCCCATAAGTGCCATGGGAAACGCGCTCCACCATAACTCTTTAACCGCCTGTGGACCCGCTCGATCCATCACCTCCTGGACGTAACCCATGGCCCCCAATACCGGCCCCATAAGTGCGGTGCTTTCCGATCGAACCGGTTTCTCCCCATTCGCCACGGCCTCAAGTGCCTGATGCAGTGCCGGTTGGTCGCTCGCCCAAAGGGAGCGAAAAACGATGGCCCCCTCCGCGTCAATAAGGAACGCGGAGTTGGGCTTTGGGTCCAGACTGCGATGTAGACGCCCGTCAATGTCGTCGCTTACGACGGTCCAGGGCATTGCGTATAGACGCGCAAGCGCTTTGGCGTGATCGAGTTTCTCCTCGAGCGTTTCTGGTTGGGGGTGGTATTCCCCAGGATGGGCCTCTCGGACATTGAGCATCACGAACTCGACACGCTCACCGAACTCCCAATAGAGTTCCTTTAGATTCGGCACAGCGCTCGCTGTCATCGGGCAGGTCAAGGAGCCGAATATGAGCAGAACAGGTTTACCTCCCGCCACGTTCTCAATCGCCGTTCGATCGCCTTCGGCTGTGAAAATCTCAAATGTCGGAAGGTGGTCACCGACCATGGCCGCTCCTTTTTGAAAGCGTAGATCCCGGAAGAGTAAGCGTGTTGTGAATTTCTTATACCGGTACGCTGCATCCGCATGATCAAAAGTTTCCGAAGTGGGATCGGTGACGATGTCGGCCAATTCCTGAATTTTCTGAGTCATCTGTTGTTCTCCGGTAAGTCGTTTGTTGTCCAAACACGTCCGCATTCAAAAAGCTTCCCATGGGGGAAGAAAACGCATCCTGCGGGCGCGTTCAGGTGTGTCGTTTGTCGTCGTTAAGCCCGCTTGGGGTTGTGGGGCGAATAATCGAGAAACTCCCATTGAATCGGAAGACTGCCTTCCGATTCCAGCCAGCGATCAATCGTAAAATCCCACCAGCGCCGGGTGCCGCCGGTCTCGTGGGGCGATACTTCCATATCCCACAGGACCTCTGCGAGGCCAACCAGTTGCAGCATTCGGTTGCCCTCGAAATCCAGAAATACCAGGCCCGCATGGGGGTTGGTGCTGAAGTTGCCGAGGGTGTTGAACATGCTGTTTCCCAAAAAATCAGGAATGCGCATGCGGCCGGAATCCAGCACCTGAACGAACCCCGGATTGCCCCCACGGTGGGACGCATCGGCCCCCCGGGTCGGGTGGGCGCTGGCCACGAAAAACGTATCCGCCTGAGCAATAAAAGCTTGCTGAGCCGACTCCAGCACCGTGCCGCTACGGGTTGTGACGGTGGCGTCCGCACCGGGCTGGATGTTTGACACCTGGCGGGCCTGAATGAACTTGGGGCAGTTGGGGTATGCCTCTTCCACCTCAAAATGCATTTGGTGTGGATCCTGTAAGGCCACCTTCCCGTTCATGCGAATGCGCCTGCGGGTGGCGAGTTCAATCACCAGGGTGCCCACCCGTGGGTCGGTTTCGATGTTGCTCCAGAATGGGTCCGATGGGTTCCGGAAGGACTTTGTGAGGTCGAAGTCGACTTGCCGTTCAGCGGCCTGCATGAAGCCGGGTTCCCCGAATAGCACCGACGCCCAGACGTTTTGTTGCGGGTCGATGCTGCCGATCACCGCCATCGGCTGCTGGCCGATGAAATCAATCGCGCCGGGGATGATGGTGTCGGAGATGGCACGCCCGGTTTTGCTGGCCCGTTCGGCCTCGCCTGCCCGCTGCTGCACCAAAAGCTCACCCTCGTGGAATGGGGACTCAATTTCCATTATCTGTTCCTCCCAAGGATGGGTACGAGCGGGTCACGTCTCCGCGCTCGCACCCATCCCGGTGTTAAAAGGTGAGTACGTTGTAGCCGTCGTGGGCCAGGGTGTGCAGGCTGGGCAGACCGGAGGTGCCCGGGACCGGGCTGTTCTTGATCAGGTCGAAGCCCGAGCGCTCTACTACCTCGGTCGCACCAAACACCTCGGCGCACCCGCTGGATGCCCCGGCGACCACATCCTTGACCTGCTCGAACAGGTCGTGGACCGGGTGATCGGTCTTGACGACCTCACCCAGCCAGCGGGTACCGGCACCCTGGAACAGGATGCTGACGTCATCTCCCCGGGTCTTGAATTCGTAGGCGGCGGCAAGGCCGTTGAACAGTCTGCCGAGGGACTCTTCGGAGCCGCTGTTCGGGTCCGAGAGAATGATGATGGCGGTCTTGCTGTTGATGGACATTTTTAAGTCTCCTTGATGGTGGCCGTTTTGGCCTGTTTAGTAAACCGAACGTTCGGTACAATTAATGACAACGCGATTCCCTTTCTGATTTATTCCCGACAAACTCATTTTTCTGCGAGCAACTGAGTAGGGAGTGCCTTTAATACCCTTTGAAAGTGGGTAACATCCCCAAGGCCCCGGCTAACAAGCAGGGCGCCCTGAATCTGCCCGACCGCACTCTCGGCTCGCTGCTGGGCCACGCCACGCGGGATACCCGCGTCTGTCAGAACCTTACCGAGTGAATCAATGAGTACTCGGAAGGTGCCGGACAACTCTTTGGCAAACCGATCGGAGCCACCGCTTAAAACCATGGCTCCCAGAATGCAGTTCTTGCGACCGCCATCGTAAAAGTTGCTGACTCCCCCAATCCAACGTTTCAGCTTCTGCTGTGGAGAGCCATCTCCGCGCAGCGGGACGAGGGTCTGCGCCTCCACCTGTGCCCCCAGGGCTTTGAAAGCCTCGCGCGCCATTTCGTCTTTTCCACCGGGAAAGTGATGATAGAGGCTGGCTCGCCCCAAACCCGTCGCCTTGGAAATGACGCTCAGGCTCGCACCATCGTAACCATAGAGTCGGAACACGTCGGCAATGTGATTGATCGCGTTTTCCCGGGTAACTTTTGAAGTAGCCATGGGATGTACTATACCGAACGATCGGTACAGCGTCAAGAATGGGGCATGGGTATTGGCTGTGGGGTGATTTGAACCCTCAGCCTTAACTCTTTGAGATTACGATGCTTTTTACAATGGAATGGTTGCAGGGGCTCGCAACCAACTTAAATTGCTTTTTGGTGTTCAGAGCTATTTACCGTAGCATTTCAATGACTTAACCAATTCACGACCGACGTCAAAAGGCAAGCCAATCGCCTACCGTCAGGCAGCCCCGCCGATAAGCAGGCAGCCTCTTTCACAGGCGCCCCTCCTCCAGATCGTATACATCGAACCAGACGCGCACCGGGCCACGGTCGGAGAGATATTCGTCGATGTAGCCCTCCAGATATTCCTGTCCGTGGTCATCCATATCGCTCAGGCGCATGTCGCGTAAGCGGTTGTTCCAGCGAATGATGGCCATGGGATCTTGCACCTGGGAGGTTGCGCGCAACCACGTTGCCACCTCTGTGTCGTCGGCACCGGTGGCCACAATCGCCTTAAAGTCCTCCGGGTCGATACCCGTGAACTCAACCAGTTGGCCAAACAGGGAGCAGGGCCAATAGTTATATTCTCCGCTTCGTCCCATCAGGAAAGCCCGGCACTTATCCAGAGCGCGGGCCGCGATGACATAGCCTCCCAGCTTGGTGCGCGGTGAACGCGGGGGTTGTTTGGTCAGATCAGGTGCCAATGGGGCGAGCGCTTCACGGTTCATGACTTATTTCCTATTACGTTCCGTAATCATATCTTCAAGGTAGGTTGGACATCGTAACGCGCATTCGCCTCATAAACTTCGCCCATGTGATCCTCGCCCCACCTGTCCATTTCCTCGAAAAGCGGCACCAGCGATAACCCCAGTTGGGTGAGCGAATAGACCACCCGAGGTGGAATCTCGGCAAAGTGCTCCCGGTGCACCAACCCATCCCGCACCAACTCCCGCAACTGTTTGGTCAACATGCGCTGGGTGACTTCTGGAACCATCCGCCTCAACTCGTTGAAGCGGCGGTCCGAACCCGTGAGCGAGTGGAGGATCGCCGTTTTCCACTTGCCGCCAAACACGGCGACTACCCGCTCGATTGGGCAGGGGCCGTCGTGGTGGGTGCGTTCAGACATCGAGACAATCTCCAAAAAAATGGATAGGCACATGTTTGTGCCCTCTTGCACTTAAATTAATAGTACCTAAAATATACCTAGGAGACAAACGGTACTTAGTTGAGCGCGAGGCGATTATGACCACGACACAGACCTTTCAAATACATAACAGGCAGGGGCCCGCACCCAAGACCGGCCTCACACCACCGCAGCTTCAGTTCAGCGACGAGAGCCCGCGGGACATATACCAACACATGCACGAATGGGCCTTTTTGACCTTTACCCAGGCCACCGGCGTGGTGCGGGAACATGACACATTGATCTCGGTGCACACCACCCGCGCCCTGTGGCTGGACGAGGCGGTTTCCACCGCTCATTCCGACGCCTTTATGCCACCGCCAGGCAGCCGCGAGTTTGCCCACCTGCACCTGGACGGAAGCCTGCACTTGTGCGTATCGGATGCGATCGCAGCCGAAATCCTGGACAAGGATTGGGGGCTGCTTCACCCGTGGAAGGACCGGGGCGTAAACGAGATACTGCTCTACGCCCCGAGGAACTTGGAAGAGGCGAAGGTGGCCAAATGGGCCATTTCACAAGCCTACGAATACGCCACCGGGAAGCCCGTTGAGATTTCGCTTTAAACCCCTTTAAACAGACAAGAGGTCATCCCATGAAAATAATCGTTATCGGCGCGTCCGGGCTCATCGGGCGCGAGATCGTCACCGCCTTGGAATCGAATCACGACATCATTCGCGTGGGCCGCAGTGGCGGCGACATTTCCGCCGACTACACCAGTGAGTCGTCGGTCCGGAAGATGTTCGAAAAGGCGGGGCCGTTCGATGCGCTGGTATCGGCGGCGGGTGGTGACAGTGTGTTCAAGGGCTATCCCGACCTGACGGATGCGGATTTCCAATACGGGTTCGAGCGCAAGTTCCTGGCCCAGGCGCGGCTGGTTCAGTTGGGCCAGCGCACTGCCAACAATGGCGCGTCTTTCACCCTTTCAAGCGGGTATTTGAGCGACTATCCCAATCCGGCCAGTATCGCCACCGGTCCCTTTAACGCGGCGGTCGATGCGTTTGTGCGCAGTACGGCCCCGCTGCTTGAGCGGCAATTGCGGCTCAACGTGGTCAGCCCTGCACCGGTAGTGCCGGATGGGAGGGAAGGCCGGGGAACCATCACCGCCTCGCAGGCGGCAGCGGCGTATGTGGAAGCGGTTGAGGGTGATTTCACCGGTCGTGTGCTGCGGCCGTGGGGAGGACTCCCAATACCCGAAGCATAAATACCAATCATCTAGGAAGATGGCATTTCGCAACTAAAGTTGGTTGCGGGGGGCGATTAGAACCCCCTTTTGTAAGTCTTTGATTTTATTGGGTAGGCAATTTCTCATAAAAATAAAAATCCCTGTAACCTATTGAGGTTACAGGGCTTTTTACAATGAATTGGTTGCGGGGGGGCGATTTGTGACTTATTTGACCGTGGCGCTGGGGTAGGGGTTACTCAGCCAGAACCCTAAGTTGCACATAGCCTGGATTTTCGGGGGGGCCTCATCCGGAAGGCGCTCACGCCACTACACTGGTATAATCTCCGGTTTGTCGCTGTCCTGCTAGCGTGGGACAGCATTAACTAGCCCCGTTTGCCCAGGCTGTCCAGACGTTCGAAGCCGCCCCTCTATCTTTCCGGGTGACTCCTTTTCGTTGCACAACCAGGGGACAATATACTGATGGAGAATTATGCTTTCCCAAATACAGGTTGTGAATTCACAGCCTGAAGATATAACGACCATCGACTGGAAATCACAGGAGTGGACCGAGGAACTTCAACACAATATCCAGACCATTGACGAACTGAAGCGGCACACCACGATGGGGGAGCAGGAAGAGGCCGACCTGCGCCAGGTTATTGAAAACCACCCCCTGAACATCCCGCGCTACTACCTGAGTCTCATCAATTCAGAAGACGAAAACGACCCGATTCGTAAACTTTGCATCCCTCGACCAGAGGAATTGATCGTTTCCGGTGCGATGGGGGAAACCACCGGCGATCCGTATGGTGATGACCAACACGACAAGGGCAACGGGGTGCTACATAAATACGACTACACGGCACTGGTGGTGGCCACGGAGTACTGCTCTATGTACTGCCGCCACTGCTTCCGAAAGCGTTTGGTGGGGCACGACACCGATCATACGGTGAAAAATTTTCTCAAGGCAGCGGAGTACGTTGCCAATCACCCCGAGATTACCAATGTACTGATTTCCGGCGGTGACCCGATGATGATGAAAACCAGCGTCATCAAGCGCATGCTGGATGCCCTGCGCGACATCGACCACCTCAACTATGTGCGAATTGGTACCCGGACCCCGGTGGTCTACCCCATGCGGCTGTTCGAGGATGAACTGATCGATGTCCTGGCGGATTTCAACCGCCACAAGGCGCTTTATGTGCCCACGCACTTCAACCACGCCAACGAAATTACTCCGGAATCGACCGAAGCGGTCGCCCGGCTACGGGGTGCCGGGATTACGGTCAATAACCAGGGGGTGCTGCTACGAGGGATCAATGACAGCGCCGACGCCCTGGAAAACCTCATGAATGGACTGATGCGAATCGGCGTAAATCCATACTACCTGTACCAGTGCATGCCGGTATCACGGGTGCGTCACCACTTTCAAATCCCGCTCAAGGAGGGGGTGGATATGGTGGATGAGGCGCGCAGGCGACTGGACGGCTATGCCAAGCGGTTTAAGTTCATTCTCGCTGAAGGCATCGGCAAACTGGAGATTTGCGGGCGCGTGGACGACAAGCTGCTGCTCAAGCAGATCCATGCCCGTAGCGGCCACGGCAAGGATGCCTCACGCATGCTGGTTCGTAAGCTCGACGACCACGGCGGTTGCCTGGACGACTTATCGGAGGTGGCCCTGTAGGACCCGAAAAAGAGGGATACGGGAGGGCACCAGGTTCGTGGTTTGGGCTGATCAACTCGATGAACCATTCCGGGCCGGGCGCGAATCGGCGTAATGGAATTGGGCTTCATGGACTTCCCTCGTTATTGTAGACACTAGCCCAACGACGGTGCGATCGAAGGCCGGGTAGGGGAAGCTCCCTTGCCCGGCCCTTTTTATTTTGTAGGGGATGGTCTACCCCCGAGTGGGGGTACAAATCGGGGTGTTTTTATAACCCATTGATTTGTTGTTCGAAAAATTGGTTGCGGGGGTAGGATACCAACTTTGGCGAACAATCATCACGCCCAAATGATTTACCCATAAAACGTCCGCTTTCAGGCGATAAGCTGACATCATTGAGGGCTGGTGCTTACGTCCGTTTCTGACCCGTAGTCGACATTCGCCATAGGCTGAATTTTTATTCGGTTCTAACCCAAAGCGGACTATACTGGTCCAAAATCACGGCATTAGCGGATGGTCAGTTTGTTTGGCTTATTTCTCCGACGCCCTCAGCCAGGCTGGACTAACCGATCATCCCACTGGGCCTGCGCCAAAAGCCGCACAAGCCGGTGAATTCATTCATTGGGCGCTTAATAGAAGTCGCTTGATTTTGGAGAGAGGTATGTCATCGAAGCGTGCTAGTCATAAGGCACTTCAAATCGAGTCCATTCGCCAATGGATCGGGTTAATTGTGGTGTATCTCTCTATCCCACTGGCTTTATTGCTATGTGGTGGGGATTTCGGTTGGTGGCAGGCGTGGATCTATTCCCTGCTGATCTCTGCCGCCAGCATAGGGGGACGCATTTGGGCTGAACAGCGACATCCGGGCCTGATGGCCGAACGACAAAATATTGAGAGTATCCAAGGTGCGAAAGCTTGGGACAAAGTGCTGGCTCCGCTGATGGCGCTGAGTGTGGCGCACCCATTGGTCATTGTTGCCGGGCTGGATCACCGCTATGGCTGGTCCCCCGAATTTCCGCTGTGGCTCATCGTGCTCGGCTTGATCTTGATCTCGCTCGGATACGGTTTCGCTGCGTGGGCATTGGCTGAGAACCGCTTTTTTTCCAGCGTGGTGCGCATTCAGACGGATCGCGGGCATGTGGTGTGCGACAGCGGTCCATACCGGATTGTGCGGCATCCTGGCTATGCAGGAAATATTCTGGCACTGCCGGGTATTGTGCTGGCCTTGGGCTCGGTATGGGCCCTTATTCCGGCTGCGGTCGCGTTGATCATCGCAGTGGTCAGAGCCGCACTGGAAGACCAGACTCTACAGGAAGAATTGCCGGGTTATCGAGACTATGCGCAACGCGTGTGCTATCGGTTGATGCCGGGGGTTTTCTAACGGCCTCGCCCAACGTTTCCGGGGGGCTGAATGGGTAAACCAAACAAAGCAAAGATGGGAGCTGGGCGGTAGCTGTATCGCTGGAAATCCCAAGTCCGCTTCTGGCTATAAGCCGACCTTTCCGAGGACACTGCATTACGTCCGCTTTCTGACGATAAGCAGACGTTCCCATAGATCGCAAAACAAAACGCCCCCTGCTCTTTCGAACTGGGGACGCTTTTTAAAGTTGGTTGCGGGGGCCCGCAACCAACTTAAATTGCTTTTTGGCGTTCGGGGCTATTTATCCAATGGTTTCAATTGTTTAACCCCTGTGTGAGGGGCCGTCACCAAATGACGGAGGTGTTGAAACAAACGGCTTGGAGCGCAAGACGCAGAGCCCCTTCGGTAATCCCCTCGATGGTCGTTGTACGAACCGGCGACGAGGTGGCCGTTCGGGTGTGTGGTTCCGCAACACCCCATCGGATTTTGAGATCATCCTCGGGAATTTAAGTATTGTGTCCCCGGAATTACATATTGTGTCCCCGGAATTCCTAATTGTACGCATAAGTTACGCTTGTCCTTCCAAAGCACCCGCCGCTGGGATTGCTTCTGGAGGGATGAGACGCCAGTGCGCCGCCTTGCACTGCCGCAGCCATGCAATCATCTCGGCGTTTAGGGAACGAACATGGGCCGGAAGGGTGTTTCCCGTCTCATTCTCCTGGGTTGCCACCCAGAGGTCGAGGATTTGATCGGCCCTGTGCGCCGAGGCGCTCACCGGATCGGCCCGTATCCGGGCCATCTCGCGCAACCCTAGCCATAATTGGATCTCAAGATGGCCAATTGTAGTGCTGTCTGGACTTGGCGCACGAAGCCTTAATACCTCCTCCAGCTCTCTTTCATTCGGCCAATGGGCACGGATTTTGGCAATTCGCATCCCTAGCGCAGAAACCGCACCAAGGAGCGCCAAGGCTTCTCCACTGGACTTGGCGTCATCTGGTATGCGCAACGGGAATGCGAGGCTAACGCGCTCTCTAAGGGCGTCCCGCAGAAACTGAGTGCGCTGTCCGGGTTCAAGAGTTGCCGCGAGTGAAAAGATCGTTCCGGCCAGGCCTCCTATCGGCGCCGATTTCAGACTCTCATCAACCCACGCCGGGGCCGCAACACGGTCTAGGAAGCCCTCGACATCGGCCGACGAAGCTCCGTGCGCCAATCGTACGACATGGGAAAGATGGCGTAGGTTGATACTCGGCTGATGCCAGTCCTCTTTTGTCGAGGCGACGATCTGGCGTATCGCAGGGGCCTCCGCGAGTTCCGGCCGCTTTTTTGCCGTCGCTATACCCTGAAAGGACACGAACGCGTCTAATTTCGGCGTTGACTCAAGCCGCCTGGCTTCTGCCCAGCGCCCGGCATCAATATCGGCAAACACGGCATCCCACAGATCGCTCGCGACGGCTGTTTTCAGAACGCCCGTTAATACATCCAGTGGTTGCTGCTCCATGGCCACCGCGAGGCGGCGGCAATTCCCCGGTTTAGCCAGAGCTTTGGCGAGGGCGGTAAAGACAGGCTTCAATTCCCCGGGCCCGGCCGTGTATTCGAGGAAGTTCCTAAGGAAGTGTAGAGGCGTCTCCAACGCACGCTTGACCAGCTGCGTGCGATTCTCCGGTTTGGCCAGAGCTTCGGCGAGGGCGGTGAAGACGGGCTTCAATTCCTTGGACCCGGCCGCGTATTCGAGGAAGTTGGTCAACTGGTCCAGCGGCGTTTCCGACGCCAACGCACG